>DATBXT010000304.1:0-13171 GCA_036514115.1 Gemmatimonadaceae bacterium | reverse complement strand
ACGCCGCGCATCCAGGTCATCGGCAACGCGATCGAATCCAACGTCGCGAAACTCGAGTCGTCCGGCAACGCGTACATCTCCGACGGGAATCCCTCCGTCGTCGCGCGACCGAGCAGTTCCGCAGTTACGGCGAAGAAATAGCCGAACTGACCTTTGAGTTTCTTGCGGGTCAGGAGGCGAAGGGATCCTCTTCGGCGCTACGCTCGCTCGCGGCGGAGCCCCTAACTACGCTCGTTCGCTCTGCTCACTCGCGGGTCTCCACTGCTCGCTCACTTTGCAAAGCGCCTACGAGGACCCCTTCGCCTCCTTCCCACTAGCATTGTCACGGCCGTGGTGTCGTGGTTCGCGCGCGGTACACGCTTTCGGTCGCGCGACGCAGTGAAGACGTCGGGAGGGTGCGTCGCCATTGAGTTCGCGCTTGCCTTGCGACTTTGCCTTGCCGCGTACGACGGGCGTCGCGGCTCCGCCGCGACCGAGCAGAGCGAGGGAGCGCAGTTAGGGGCTTCGACCAAGCGAGCGTAGCGCCGGAGCAGGACATCCCGCGCCGACCCCGCGCGATGAACTGCACGCAGCGGGCCCCACGATGCCGACCGCGCTAGAATCGCCAGCCTTTCAGAGTCGTGATGGCGCGCTCGAGCGCGGCGCGCTGATCCGCGCGGTCGGACTCGGCGAGCAGCTGCTCGTAGGTGTGGATCGCGAGATCGACGGCTTCGTAATCGTGCTCGGCGCCGGCGAGGGCGGCGGCGTTGTCCGCGAGATTTGCGCGCGCGAGCTGGTCGGCGGGAAAACGCACCGAGACCTGTTGCCAGCGGGAGACGCGCTCGCGGGGATTCGACTCGGCGAGCGCCCAGAGATGCCAGCCGGCGCGGTTGTCGGGGTCCGATGCGATTGCGCGAGATGCGAGATCACCGACCACCTCGGGACCGGCGCCGATGAGCCAGTAGTGATTCGCGAGCGCCACCAGTGCCTTCGCATCATTCGGCCGTTCTGCTACGTCGCGTTCCAGACCGGGCAGCGGATCGGCCAGATCTTCGGTGTTCGATGTATGCGCGTCAGTCATCAAGTCGTTACCAAAGTAAGCCGGCACATCAAATTCAGTATTGACGCCAAGGTACTAGCTGGACAATTTAAGCGGCAGATAGTACCATTCTTGCACCAGCGCAGCCTAGTAGCGCGCATTCCCATACAGAATAGGGCTCCGACACTCGCGTGAGTTTGTACCGCGATTTCGCCGAGCCATTCGAGCAGCACTTTTCTTCTCAGCCACACCACAATTGCATGAGTGAACGCCGGCGTCCCTTTCGTCGCGGCCGAAGGTCTCGTCCGTCCGGACAACAATCACAAACTCCAATCCCCGAATCGTACGGTGACGTTGATCCGTACCTCGACACAATGGATTCTTCGAACCCTTCATCCCCTCCGGCTGACGCCGGCCAATTACCGGACGCGCGCGACAATATGACATCACCCGCGATTCCCACTGCTCCTTCGACACCGGCTCCGGATAGCGGTGAATCCGGCTCGCCGCAGGGCAACGGAACAGACAACGGCGGAAGCGCTCCGCCACATTCGCAGCAACAGTCGCAGTACAATCCGCAGACGAATCAGGGTGGCGGTGGCCGCGATGGCGGACAGGGCCAGGGACAGCGCGAGCAAGGCCAGCAACGCGATCGCGATAATCGTCACAACGGACGTCGCGGACGCAATCAGCGCGGTCGCGGCAGACAACGCGGCGGTGGTGGTGGCGGCGGACAAGGCGGAGGCGGACAACAGCAGCAGCATCAGGGCGGACCGCGTGGAGATCGCGGAGATCAGGGACAGCGCGCGCCGCTCGCGCCAGTGGTGGCAGACGGTGAAACGGCGGGCTGGTATGACCCGCAGCGCGAAGGTGGCTTCATTCGCCGGGCAGCGAATAGCTATCTCGCCGAGCCCGGCGATGCGTATGTGCCGACACAGATCATGCGTCAGTACGCGCTCCGTCGCGGCGACGAGATTCTGGCGACCACCGGACACGATCACAGAAATCGAGTCGTCGTCGTCGACGTGCAGAAGATCAACGATGCCGATCCCGCCGAAGCAGCGCGTCGCCCCGATTTCGGATCACTGATCGCTTCATATCCCGAGCGGAAACTGAAGCTCGAGACGGGACGTCCGGCCAAGGGCGGACCCGAGCTGACCCGCCGCGCCATCGACTTGATCGCGCCCATCGGCTACGGCCAGCGCGCGCTCATCGTCGCTCCGGCCCGGGCCGGAAAAACCATGCTCCTTCAGGCGATCGTGGAAGGCGTCGCGATCAACCATCCGCAGGCTGAACTTCTGATCCTCCTCGTCGACGAACGCCCCGAGGAAGTGAGTGAGATGATTACCTGGGGCTATGGCGAGGTTGTTGCCTCCAGCTTCGATATGCCCGCCGTACGCCATACGGACGTCACCGAAATGGTGCTCGAAAGGGCTCGCCGCCTCGTGGAGCTAGGCAAGGATGTCGTCATCGTACTCGACTCGATCACGCGTATGGCACGCGCTTACAACACCGTGGAGCGCGGCACTGGCCGTACCCTGTCGGGTGGTCTGGATTCATCCGCCATGGCCCGTCCCAAGGCGTTCTTCGGCTCCGCGCGCTCGGTTGCCCCGGAACACGGGGGCGGTTCCCTCACTATTATCGCTACCGCCCTCGTCGAGACCGGCTCCCGAATGGACGACGTCATTTTCGAGGAATTCAAGGGGACCGGGAACTGCGAAATCAAGCTCGATCGCTCGCTTTCAGAGAAAAGGATTTTCCCTGCTATCGACGTCGCAACCAGCGGCACGCGTCGTGAAGACAAGCTCTTCCGTCCCGACCAGATAGAGCATGTCTACACCCTCAGGCGCGGTCTCCAGCAAATGCCGTCCAGTTCGGCTATGGAATGGCTTATCAAGCGCATCGCTGCGACTCAAAGCAACGACGCGCTGCTGGAAGGCCTATAGCCTGATCGCCGGGGCGATCCTTCTCGCCCCGGCGCTGCTCGTCTCACAACAGCCGGTCCCCGCCACACCCGCCGCTCCGATCAAGGCCTCGGCGCCCCCGCCGCCGCAGATGAGCGATCACCCGGAAGTGGTGAATCTCACGCTCAAAGGCGTGAAGGCCGTGAAGCCCGCCGACCTCCTCTCCAGCATTTACACGACGGCGTCGTTCTGCAACAGCTTCATCCTCAAGCCGTTCTGTCTGATCAGCAAGTCGCACCTGTGGTTCACCAGAAAATATCTGGATCACAAGGAGCTCGAGCGCGACGTTTTGCGCGCTCGGATCTTTTACTGGAAGCGCGGATATCGCGACACCGAAGTCGATACCGCTGTCGTGACTCGCGGCCGCAATCAGGTCGGCGTCACGTTTTTCATCAAGGAAGGTCCGCCGACTCTCGTCTCCAACGTCGTCGTGAAGCAGGACGGGCTTGCGCTGCTGTCGCAGAAGGAGATCGACAGCCGCCTGGCGATCGGCAAGAACGGGCCGCTCAATCTGATCAGAATCGACTCGTCACGCGTGCTGCTCCAGAACCGGCTCTTCGACAAGGGCTACGCGGACGCGGAGGTGGACACCACCGTCTTCGTCGACACTGCAACGCGTACGGCGTCGGTGACCTTCACTCTCAATCCGAAATACAAGACCACCGTGGAAGACATCGTCATCGAGGGCAACGACGACGTCAAGGACCGCACGATCAAAAAGTCTCTCACCTTCCACATCGGCGATGTGTTCCGGCGCTCGGAGATGCTCCGCAGCCAGCGCGCGCTCTACGAGTCGAATCTGTTCCGCCGGGCGTCGATCGAGCCGCGCCCGCCGATCGACATCGCCACGCCTGACTCGGCGAAGGTGGTCGTCGTCAGCGTCGTCGAAGCTCCACCACGCGAAGCGCGAATGAGTGCGGGGTTCAACACCATCGACTTCTTCCAGCTCGAGGGACGCTTCACTCACTACAACTTCCTCGGTGCCGCGCGGAATCTCCAGCTACACATGGTAGTCGGTAACCTGTTCGCCAAGTCGCTCAACGGCAAAGGCATTTTCCAGAACGTGTCCAACGCGCCCGGCTCCGACATGGCGCGCTACTTCACGCCCACCTACAACGCCAGCATCGATCTGCGCGAGCCGTGGTTCGGCTCACCGCACAACGAGCTCGCGGCAGGATTGTTCACCCATCGCCACAGCGCGCCAGGCATCTACATCGATCGCGGTTACGGCACCAGTCTCACTTTCACCCGGGAGGTCACTGAGCGCGCACCGGCGAGCCTGAACTACAGGTTCGAGGTGAGCAAGGTGGATGCGGGTGACGTTTATTTCTGCGTCAACTACGGAGTGTGCGACCAGCCCACCCTCGAGGCGCTGCGCGGGAACCAGAAGCTTTCGCCACTCGCTTTGACGATGGCGATCGATCGCACCAACGATCCTTTTTTTCCGAACAAGGGCTACCGCGCAAACGTCGGCGCTGAAGTCGCCAACACTTTCACGCTGTCCGACTACCGCTACAACCGGTTGGCCGGCGGCGGGGCCGCGTGGTACCAGGTCAGAAAACGCGGCGCGGTTGGGGCGCGGATCAGTGCCGGATGGGTGAGATCTCTGGGAAGTACTTTCCAGGCGGTCGGCGTCTCCGAGTCGCTCGGCGGCGGAGTACTGCACCCGAGAAAACGCTTCTACTCCGGCGGAGCGAACTCCGTGCGCGGCTTCGGCGAGAACCAGCTCGGTCCGCGCGTGCTCACGGTGCCGATCGGCGTTCTCCAGACGCACGACAGCACCAACCTCGCTTGCGCCTCCGGCGCCGATGTCACGACATGCGACCCGAACGCCCCAGGTATGAAGGACCGCGATTTCGAGCCGCGCCCACTGGGCGGGAATTTTCTGCTCGAGGGTAGCGTCGAAGCGCGCTTCCCTGTCTGGCAGGCGCTCACCGGCGCCGCGTTCGTGGATGCCGGAACTCTGACGCAGCACATCGATCCCACGCTGCCGAAAAAGAAGACCGGAATTACTCCGGGATTCGGCTTGCGATACGCTTCGCCTGTCGGGCCCATCCGCGGAGACATCGCGCTGAATCCCGGTGCAACTGAGAGCCTGCCCGTCGTCACCGAGAGGATCGTCAACGGTCAGAGGACCCTCGTCACCCTGACCCAGCGCCGCACCTACAACCCGACGGCGGGCGGATTTCTGAACAGGCTGGTGGTGCATCTCTCGATCGGCGAGCCGTTCTGATGCGTAGATGGTGGGTGCGCCTGATTGCCGCACTCGTCGTGGTGCTGCTGCTTCTCGTTGGTGCGGTGTTCCTGCTCACCAACAGCGATTGGGGCCGCGAGCGCGTCCGCCGCTACGTCGAGAACATGATCCAGAAGAACAGCCACGGCATCGTTCACATCGGCAGTGTCAGCGGCAATCTTCTCCACGGTGTCGTCCTGCACGACGTGGTCATCACCGACAGCGCTCGCGCACCGTTCGTCAAGGCGGACGAGATCTGGGCGAACTACAGCCTCAACACACTGCTGCGCGGCAAGAAGATCGACCTGCATCAGGTGAAGCTGGTGCGGCCATACATCGTCATCGACAAACAGCCCGGTGGAAAGTGGAATTACGAGCGCATCTTTCCGCGCGATACTGTGACGCCTTCGGGCCCGAAGAAAACGGGATGGGGAACCTGGATCCGGTTCAGCGATGTCACGCTGGTTCAGGGCGACATCACCGTCCGCGCCCCCTGGCAGCCGGACCCGCATATCAGTGCCGCCGAGCAGAGAGACGCAGTGCGCAAAGCGCTCGGACCTTCCGGCCGGCTCAGGATTCTCCAGGTGGCAAAAGGGTATCAGAAGGAATTCGCCTTTCACAAGATCGACGCGATCTTCCCGCTGGTGCGCCTGGAAGATCCCGCGTACGCGACACGGCTGATCGACGTCGCGGCGCTGAAGATGGTCGCCGAGCCTTTCCGCCCGCCCGTCGCAGACGTGCGCGGACTTACGGGAAGATTCGAGTTCACCGGCGACTCGCTCTGGTGGAAGGGAGCGCGCGTCGCATTTCCAGGAACCAAAGCCAGCGGCGACGGCAAGTACAACATCGATAACGGCGATCTGCATCTCAGGCTGCACGGTGATCCGGTAGACTCGAAGGACCTCCGCTGGGCGATGATCCAGCTTCCCGAACAGGGCGGCGGCAAGCTCGATTTCGGCCTCGACTGGACGGGCAACAAGAGCGTCTACCTCGCGCGCAACATGGACGTGACGCTCGAGCGCTCGCACATCGCGGGACAGATAGAGGCGATCGTTACGGACACCGTTGCGTTCAAGGACGCCGATCTTCGCTTCGCGAATCTCGATACGCGGCTCATCACGAAGCTCTTCCCGACCATGACTTTCCCGCGCCCGCTCGTGCTCACCGGGAAGGCTGCGTTCAATGGCGGCGAGCACTCGATGCGCGTGAATGGTGACGTCGTCATCGACGATCGGTTGTCTGGACGAAGCCATCTGGTGGCGGAAGGCGTGATGGGATTGTCGAAGGGAGTGTTCACAGCCCGCGACCTCCATACGCGGATGCTGCCGCTTCAAACGGGCTTGATGAAAGCGCTCGTGCCGAAGTTGTTCCTGAGCGGCACTCTCGCCGGGAACGCGACGCTCAATGGATCCAGTGCGGCGATCATGACCGCCGTCGGCGACGTGACGCACGTTGATCGCGGCGCACTGTCGCGCGCCACCGGACGATTCGCGTTCCGCGCTCAGGGGGTACTCTGGGTCGATGTCGATGCCCAGATGCATCCGCTGTCCCTCGTCACACTCGGCCGCTTCTCGGCGCCAACGCTTGGGCTGCGGGGAAGCGCAACGGGTCCGCTGAAGCTCAGAGGCAGCATCAACAACATGGCGATCAACAGTCAGATGACGATCGCCAACGGCGGCTATGTCGATGTACGCGGCACCATGGATCTATTCAGCAAAGAGACGGGTTACAACCTCAATTTCACTACGCGCGACCTGAACCTGAACACAGTCGTCGCGAAGATGCCGTCAACGGATCTTACCGCCACCGGCTCGGCGCGTGGCCGCGGATTCAATCCGGCGACCATGCAGGCGCAGCTCGTGGCTGATGTCAGCACGTCGCGAATCGATACGGTGAACATCGATAGCGCGAACGTGAGAGTCGCGCTGGCCAATGGCCTCGCGCGCATCGATACACTGGCGGTGGATCTGCCCACAGGAATCGTAGAGGCGAAGGGCACCTTCGGTCTGACGACCGCGCACACCGGCACGCTGACCTATCACGTCGCAGTCGATTCGCTCGGCGCCTTCTCAGGCCTGATGGGCAAAGACACCGGTGTAGTGCTCCCCCGCCCTGGCATCCTCGCCGGCAGAGTGGCGAAGGCAAAAGCTGATTCCAGCCGGGTGGCACGCGCCACTGAAGTCGAGCGCGCGATATCGGGACGGAGCCTGCCTCGCACAGTTGTGGATACTCCCAGCGCCGTTCCCAGGAATCAGCTTTCGGGCACGCTGAGAGCCGATGGCGTCGCGACCGGCAACATCAAGAACTTCAGTCTCAAGGGGACTGCGTCGGGCTCGAACATCGTTGCACGCGGCAACACCGTTGGCGCCTTCACGGCCGACTACGACTGGGTCAACGCGTTGACGCCGCAATCGCAGGTGAGAGTCGATGCGCAGGCGCGATCGGTGAGCGCAGCCGGCTTCGACCTCGACAGCGTTGGAGCAAAGCTCACTTATCGCAAGCCGGCCGGCACTCTGGAGCTCGTCGTCAGCCAGGATAACTCGCGTACCTACGCCGCGGACGCCGCGTTCACGCTCGACAAGGTGCGCAACGAGCTGACCCTGAATGATCTGAAGCTGCAGTTCGACACCAGCACGTGGGCGAGCACCCATGCGTCGGCGCTGCACTGGGGACAGGCGGGCGTGGACGTCCAGAATCTGGAGCTCCGCAACGGCGGCAACGGACGCATCTACGTAAATGGCTTCGTTCCGAAGCAGGGCAATGCGAACCTCGACGTCGCGCTCGACAACGTCAACATCGAGGACGTCGTCTCGCTGACCCAGAGCGGCATCGACGCCAGGGGTCTGGTGTCCATCAACGTGCACGCAACCGGCACGCTGGAGAATCCCCGGTTCAAAGGCGTGTTCGGCGCGACAGAACTGATTTATAACGGCACCGCGGTGCCGGAGGTCCACGGCAACGTCGACTACGCCAATCAGACTCTGACGGGCCGCGCAGAGGCAATGCGGCCCGGTGGACAGCCCTTCCTCGTCGCCGAGGGAACGGTGCCGATAAATCTCGCGCTCAGCGGAGTGACAGGCTCACGATTCCCGGCGGACAGGCAGATCGCTCTCAGCATCACCGCGGACAGTTTGCCGCTGGACATGGTGCCGGCTCTCAGCGGCTACGTGTCGAATATGCGCGGCAAGGTGGCCAGCTCATTCAAGGTTGCTGGGACGCTGAATCACCCGCAGGTGACGGGGCAATTCTCGCTGCACGAAGGACAGGCGCGGGTAGTGCCGGCAGGCATCACGCTCAATCTGGTGGAGGCTTCGATCCGACTGCTGGGTGACACCATCGTCATTGATTCCATCGCGGCGAACAACAACGGACCGATTCGACTGACCGGAGGCATCGGTCTGAAATCACTGACGCAGCCAAGCTTCGATCTCAGGCTGACCACCCAAAACGCCCAGCTGCTGCACAACGACAAGGGCGAGCTGTGGGTGACGTCGAATCTGGCAATGGTCGGCCCGTTCAAGGATGCCCACGTCACCGGCGATGTGCGCCTCCGCCGCGGCGTGGTCTTCGTTCCGCGCTCGGAGAACAAGAACCTCATCGGGTCGGGTGACCCGGCGTTGTTCAACGTCATCGACACCGCGGTGATGGCCGACCGCGAGCTCTTCCCCACCCAGTCCCCGTTCCTCCGCAACCTGCGCATGGACGTGAGTCTCAGCGTTGACCGCGATGTGTTCGTCCGCTCGTCCGAAGCGAACATCGAGGTTTACACCGAAGACCCGATGGGCCTGCACGTCAACCGCGCCAGGGAGTCGCTGGTCATCGACGGCGTCCTGCTCACCGAGCGCGGCGAGTACAGCTTCCTCACGCGGCGGTTCAACGTCAAGCGCGGCTCGGCGACGTTCGTAAACTCGTCCGAGATAAATCCAACGCTGCAGGCGCAGGCGGAGTACGAGGTGAACCTTCCCAACCGCGAGCAGATCACCATTCAGGTCGTGGTCGGCGGAACGTTCAAGTCTCCCAACATCTCGCTGACGAGCGATGCACAGCCGCCGCTCACCCAGAGCGATTTGCTCAGTTACCTGGCGTTCGGTCAGCAATCGAACTCGCTGCTGCAGCTCGAGGGATCGGGCCTCAGCAATGGAAGCGGCACCAGCAATCTGGTTGGCCAGGGCGCAGCGCTGGCGACCCAGCAGCTCGCGGGTGTGGCTCTGGGCGTCCTTGCCAATCAGTTCGCCGGTGAGGCTGCGCGCTCACTCGGCGCCGACGTGTTCAACATCACGCCGGCCGACGTGCAGACCGATGTCGGAACTTTCCTGCGCGCGACCCAGGTGGAGTTCGGGCGGTACATCAAGGCGCACACTTTCGTGCTGCTGAAGTCGCCGCTCGATTTCTCGAGGCCGGGCGTGGAGTACGTGCATCGCTTCGGCGGCTTGCGCGGCTATCGTCTGGAGACGGGCATCGACACCAGGTACCTGCTTCAGGAGCCGACGCTGTCGCGGGTGCAGGACGTCGTCACCACCAGCGCGTTCGGGGCATTCCTGATAAGAGAATGGCGCTTCTAGAGGACTGAAGCGCCATTCGGTGTTCCGCGAGTCGAGTCAATCCGCAGCGCTACATGACGATGACGAGCCCGAAGCGAAAGTTCTGGAGCGTGTACTTCAGGTCGGTGTCCATGTCGCCGCCGCTGTCGTTTTTCTGCGTCAGATTCAGGTGGTAGCTACTGCCGCCGTAGCCTAGCTCGCCACCGAATTTCGGCACGAAGTAGTACCGGTAGCTGGCGCCGCCTTCATAGATCGTGGCGTCGAGATCGCTGATGTTGACCTTGATCGCGCGAAGATCTGCGAGGACTATCGACTTGCTTCCGAAGGCCCACTTGCCGAACCCTCCGATGGTGCCCGTGGGAGCCGTGTAGGTCCGCCCGCGAATGAACTGCACCGAATTGCTGTTGCCGGCGACCAGAGCGCTGATACCGATATCGAGGAAGAGCGCGCCCACGCCGACGCCCATGCCGACCTGACTCTTCTCCCTGTTCCAGAATGCGAACCGATAGTTCAGGAAGAGCTGGTCCGAATTGAAGCGGCTGTCGATCCGGCGGCCCACCTGATAGGTACTGTCGCGAAAAGTGAAATCCTTGTTGACCGTGTTCGACGCATCCCTGCGCACGAACAGGTACCCGAGCTCGAGCTCGTGCCTGCTCCCTGGGCGCCAGGTGAATGCAAAGCGTGGCTGGAACTTGTTCTTGCTCAGCCCAAGGACGCTTTCGCCGTTGATTTGCGTTCCCGGTCTCGAGTCACCGTCCGATTGCAGATCGGATGAGAGAATGACATTCGCGCCCGACACTGTGAAATCGTAGGTGTCCCTGAGGTGGTTCGGCTCGTAATTCTGGGCTCCGAGCGCGCCTGCATTTGCGAGAGCCAGAACACCGAGTGCAGCGGTTGCAGCCGACGTGAAGACGCGCACGAGCAATACTCCGTTTAGAGAACTGCGAGATGATTGCCGATTCGGGATGTCGTTGCCACTGGGCAAAGGTGCAGGGAGATGCCAAATCCGCCGTCAGTGCCACCTGACGGACTGCGCTCGCACTCTTATCGCCGACTAGCCGAAAGTCCACCTGTCAGCGGTTGCCCGGGCCAGAGCATCATTGCGTCCCATGGAAGTCGCGCCGTCGGAGTTCATCGAGTACATCGCCCTCGCTATCGAAGCGATGGCAATAATTCTCGTCGCCTTTGCGTCGGTGGAGGCGTTCATTGGAGTGATTCGCAACGCGTTTGGGGAATCGCTCCACTTACACCCGCACGGGACTTACGTGCGCTACCTGAGATGGCTTATCGGCGCACTCACCTTCCAGCTCGCTGCCGACATCGTTCACACGTCGATCGCGCCGAGCTGGGAAGAGCTGGGCCAGGTCGGAGCTATCGCTCTCATTCGTACTTTTCTGAGCTATTTCGCCGCGCGCGATGTGCGGGAAGCGACTGAAGAACACGAAGTGGAAGTGGAACGCGCCGAGCTCAGTGTTTCGCCGGCGCACGCGGTATCGGCCGCGCTCCCTGACTAGGCGTTGGCGATCCACCCCGAATCAGCAGGAGTATCACGGGGTTGGTTATCCCCGTTCGGGCTGTGGCTTCATCCGGATCCACAATGTCGTGCGGGAGCTTGAGGGAGTCGGCCATTTCGTAGAACAGTACCGGCGCGCCCTTCTGCCACCAGTGATCGACGAGCTCGTCTATGGCCTCGCGGTTAATCGTTCCATCACTGGCGTTCGCCAGCACGCGAATGTCGTGCGCCAGCGGCGCCGTGTTGTCGGCTCCCTTTCGGACGGCAGCCCCAAGCTTGAGCATCTCGCCTACTCCATGGGTGCTCCAGCCGAGGGAGCGGTCCGGACGCAGGGTGTCAGGCGGATCGGTCTTGGAGTAGTTCGGCATCCGCAACATCAAGTTCATGGTTGGCGTCTGGAACGTTGTCGACAGATGTGAAACCCCCAGCGCAGGCGAGGCGACGATCACTCGCTGTACCGGACGGTTCTGCGCCACCCACGCCGCGACGTTTCCTCCGAGGCTAACGCCGAAGACCACAACGGTGTCGCCAAGACCAGTCGCGATGTTTATTGCAGCGTCAGCCACGTCACGCAGCGCATCCGCGGTCATTTTGCCGAGATTCTCCGCGTTGCCGCCCTTCAGGCCATGCCACGGCATCCTCGGCACGACGACGTTGTCACCCGAGTCGAAGATGCTGTCAGCGAGCGCGCTGTATTGGCGCGGCGAATTAGTCAGTCCATGGAATAGCACGAACGCTCTTGGCGTCGCGTGACCGTGGACCCTCACAACGGTCGCTCCATCCGCCGTGGCGTTGGAGTCAGCGCGCTGCAGCTCCTTCGCCAGGACCAAAGCCGTTTCATAGCTGTTGGCCGGCTTCGCGCGGCTTGTGAGGGAAGTCGTGTTGGTCGGCACGAACGCGGCCAGTCCGAGAAGGACGACGGCCGTTCGCCAAATGATGCCCCACGCGCCCATGTGGCTTCCGGCGCTAGAGCCAGCGTCCGACGCGTGCAAACCACTGGCGTCGGCCGTTAGAGGCAAGTCCATATTGTAGGCGTATGAGTCCAATCGGCGGATCGGCGCCGATTCCGATGCGTGTGCCCCACAGCCACTGACCACCAAAGTTTACATCCGAGCTTCTGCTGACGGTGCCGGTCATGCCGGTGACCTGCAGGTTTATCGGTCCGAAGAGCGGCTTCGCCATGTCGAGCATGTACGACGCCGTCCATGTTCCGACCTCTTCTCCGATGGTCAGACCCGGGAAGCCATCGGTCGCACCCAGGAGAAACCACTGAGCGTACGGAGCCTCAAAGCTGGTGCCGCCCATCCGAAACGTGTTGGTGAACAGCGCGAATGATTTCGGTATGAGCAGCGTGACGCGAGCACTCGCCCGGCTGTAACGCTGATTCATTTCCGCATCGACGCGGCCGTACATGTTCTCCTTCTCGTTCCCCTCGTCGACGCGAAAGGCCACGCCAAACGGAGTCGCTGACCCGCCATTTTGTGTCAATCCGCCGTGCCAATGACGCAGAACGGGGCCAACCTGGATATCCCAGCTGTCACCGTTCGGGACGTCGAAACCGAGCTGCAGGAGCTGCTCGGAAAAAAGCGGAAGATCTGCTTTGATGTTCACTCCATTCGGGCCCGGAGTAAAAAATGGAGAGCTCTCCCGGCCAGCCATCACCACCGCGAATGGGCTGGGCCCATAACGAACATCATCGATCGCTTTGCGGACGGACAAGAGGACTTCCTGGCGCCGGGAGCCCATCATGAATCGTCCGCCGGTCTCCAGCGGATGAAATGAACCCAGCTCCAGGCGACGATTGGCCCAACCGACCCACGCCTCTCCACCCAAGTCGTTATCGAATGCGGCTCCGATTCCAAATGTGCGTTTCGGCGCCCAGGTGAATTCGGGTTCAAAGGC
>DATBXT010000303.1:0-8539 GCA_036514115.1 Gemmatimonadaceae bacterium | reverse complement strand
CATCATGGCGCGTACTTCCGCCTCCGGCAACCGATCGCCCACGCCAGCCGCGTGGCTGCGCACCAGATTTACCTGCAGCTCAGCCAGCTTCCCCGGCGGTATCGCTACCTCGGAGAGTTTTCCGAAACCTGTGGTCACGCCGTAGACCACTTCGTTTCTCTCGACGATGCCGTCGACGACGGCCCGGGTGCGCAGCATTCGCTGGCGCGCCGCTGGGCCCAGCTCTACGCGAAGCCGATGCACCGCGACGGCGTAGGCTTTATCGATGGTGAGCGTCTCGCCGTCTATGAGCAGTGTCGCGGTCACCTGCTGAGGCGCCTCTCGCCTGGATCCCATCGCCAACCGCCCTCGCCGGGAGTGATTTCAACGCCCCCGAGCCAGCGGGATGCAGTGTTGATCTGCTGCCAATCCTTCTTGCCGGCCAACACATCCGCACCGAGTGCGGTCAGGGTGAGCTCGGCCTCCACGAAATCGCGCGAGATCTTGAACGACGGCGCGACGACGGGCTTCCCGTCTTTCAGGGTGACGAGCGGATTTTCGTGCCCGCTCAACCGCTCCAGGTAAGAAAAGAAAACGAGGTCTCCGAGAAAAATGCTTTCCTGCTTCGCCGCGACCTCGAGGAACGCAGCGACAGGTGTAGCGTGGCCCTCCTGAATAGCCGTGAGAGCTTCACGTTCGGAGCGGGAAAGCCCGTTGACAGTCGAAGGAAACTCTTCGAGGTGTCGGATCAGCGCGCGCCCTAGATAGGGAAGCGCCGAGGTCGACCCGCTGAGTACGCGTTCGATAGACGTCGGGTCGCTGGAACCGAATGCGCTCCAGGCCCGAACCGCCAGCTCGAGCTGCTCGGAGGTCGCGAGAGGACGATTTCCCTCGAGCTTCTTGATCTCCTCGGCAGACAGCGGCGGTATGTACCCATCCACGACGATAACGGACAGCTTTTTTTCTTTGGCGGTGCCACGACTGAAAAAATCGAGGAGCTGTATCAGCTGGAGCTGGTCGTACAGATCGTCCTCGAACCAGAGCACGACTTCGTCGAAGAAGTCGAGGTGCTGGATCACGCGGTCACGCTCGCGGAAGTCTCCACTGACGTGCGAGAACTCGTCCCAGTTGTGCTCGGCTATGAACTGCGCTCGCTGCTTGCTCAGTTCTTCCAGCGAGAGTGACGAATCGACTGGTCCTTCATGCAGGACGTCGCGCCAAGGTATGATCTTGCCTTCCACCTGCGCGTCGCTCAGGGTACCCGCGGCGCTGTCCCCGTTGGTGATGTTGAGCCGTTGGGATGTCAAACGTCAGCGCGTTACTGGGCGATAAGTCGATTTGTCATAGTTGAATTTTAGATCGGGCTCCGCGGTGAGGGCAATGAAGAAGTTGAACGCGAAGTTTCCGTTCGGCGCCTGAGTGAAGCCGAATATCGCTTTCCAGTCGTGCAGCTCTCGCTGAAGCGCGACAGTGTGACTGCCAAACTTGTGGGCAGAGAAATCGTAGTTCGTGGTCCAGGTCCCCGCCCAACCCGGCGTCAGGTGAAAGTTCATCGACGACTGCAGGTTGTCGCGCGGAGGCACGCGAATGAACGGCGTTCCACCTGTAACTGTGCCCGTTTGAAGTCCGCCGTTCACAATCGCGGATTCCCGCTGAACGCAGTCCTCGAACAGGATGATGTTGGACTCCACTCCCGCGCATCGCGCTTCGGGACTGTTCTCGATCACGATTCCAGTACCCGTCGGCGGACGCTGGCGGCTGTAGGTGTACTGAAAGCTCGCCGACCACCCCTGATTCGGGGGAATCGAGTATTGCCGGTTGCGCGCCTGGATGCCCGCGACAGGCGTTCCTGCTACCGCGCCGGCAAGCGCGTCGTCGGAGCTCGGCTCGAGCCGCTCGATCTGCGGGTTGCGCTGCGGCACAGCGCGTCCGAAGACCCGGGTGATCGCCCCGAAGATTCCCGACTGCGAATTCAGGGTCACACTCGCATCCAGTCCTTCAAAGAACGGCTTGAACCGGGCGGTGTCGCTCAACACGTCGCCCTGATACAGCGAGTAGCGAATGTTGCTGCGGAAATTGGGAAGCAGGTCGGTCAGAATGTCGGTGCTGATGGCGTCGGTCACCCATCCGGACTGATGCGTCTTCCGCGCTCTCTCGAAGTCATAGGCGAGCGGCGTGAAGTTCATCGACAGGATCTTTATTTTCTCGGGCTCGGCGGCGTTCGCGTTCTGAGTTGTATCCTTGGACCGCATCTTCGCCTCGAGCACGTGCGAGAACCCAAGGGTTATCCGGTTCTGTGCGAGGGCGCCCAGATAGCTGGGCCTGCTGATGTTCAGCGCTTGGAGATACTCGTCGCTGATGTTTCCCGTCGGCGCATAGTTGTAGGTCAGAACCGGGCTGATGGAGTGGCGGAAGCGACTGACTGGACCAAACCCCGGGAATAGTGCGAACAGGGTCGGTGTTGCGCTGACCGCGAAGATGGGCCGCTTCGACTGGTGAACCCAGGTGCCGCCGTTCTGTTCGGTGCGCAGCCAGAATCCATGTCCGTCGACATTCGCGAAAGACACCGAGGGCGTCAGCTTGAGAGAGCTCTGCACGAAGCTGGGCAGCGTGATGGCCGTCTGCCAATCGAGCTCGGTCGAGAACGTCTTGGCGAACACTCTCGGCGTCTGGATCGACGAATCGTTCACATCGCGAACAGGAATGGTCGTCGGCTGATTCCCCTCGCGATCGCTCAGGCTGAACGAGTTCGACCAGGTAAAACCACCGATGCGCACCGGGGTCGACAGTCCTGAATGTGTATTTCGAACGTTGATCTTGTTCTTCACGCTGTCCGGTTGGCCGAAAGTATTCGTGGTATAGCGATACGGGAACTCGCCGCCTTGATCAGCGTTGAGAGTTTCGTCGGTGGTGAAGTTGAATTGCGGCGTCCAATCGAGCCACGGAACCGGTGACAGCGTCGGGACGGTGATGTTGAAATTCGGGAAAGTCCTTTCGACCTCGCTGCGACCGGGGTGCTGCGACATCGAGCCGCCGAGGGAGACGCTTGCCGGGCCCATCTTCGTGTCGTAGTTGGCGCTGGAAGAGATCGTCGCCATTACCTGCGCCGGATTGAACGACGTATTCCTCTGAACGAAGGTGTTGGTGACGTAGTTGACGTTCGTCCGGAAGTGCGTGTCCTGCGAAAAATCCTGGGAGTGCGCCCAGTTGATCGCCGTATTGGAAGTTCCATCGCGCTGATTAAGCTGCGAAATCGCAAAACGGCCCGTGACGAACCTGTCGAGCCAGCGGTACTGCATGTCGGCGTTGAGGCGGGTCCAGCCCGGATCGCCTTCGCTCGGCCGGCTGCCACTGCGCCAGTCGAGCGCGAACTGCGCGTCGAGATAATCGCTTATGGCGAAATAGTAGCCGAGGTTCTCCAGATGACGGCGGTAGCTGGGACTGTTGCGGAAGATCTCGCTGAGGCCGAAGCGCGGTGTCAGGATGCCGCTGCGTCGTCCGGAGCGCATATCCTGGAAGATGAACGGCAGCCACATCACCGGCACTTCACCGATGTAGAGAATCGCAGGACGCGCCACCATAATGTGCTTGGTGACCATCTTGATCTCGTTCGCCTTGAAGTGATAGTCCGGGATCGAATCGTCACAGCTCGTTATGGTACCGCTGCGCACGTAGAACGCCGTCTCGCGTCCGCGCGTGGTGTCGCTGACGAACGCGGCGGTACGACCGTGGACAATCCAATTCTGCCCGGTCTCGGCGATCTGGGTGCTGATGTTCGTGACGACGCCTTTGTGCAGCTCGAGATTGTACTGCATCTCGCCGAGCGCAATTACGTCCGCCGCCTGTTGCTGCGGGTCGCGCAGGGTGACGGTGTCGCCGCGCGCGGTTATCAGCTTCGTGGAATCGCTGTAGATGATGCTATCGCCGACCAGAACAGTCTGTTCGCGGTTGACTGCGGCCTTGTTTCCCTCGAGTTGAAGGGTGTGCGTCCGTGCATCGAATACCGCCGTATTTCCCTGATACCTCGTCGGCACGTACCCCGCGCGATTCATCAGCTCTCGCATGACGGAATCAGCGTCGTTCCATTTGACCAGCTCACGCGCTGAGGAATCGGCCCTCGTACTGTCGCGTCGCGCGGTGTCGGCGCGGGTCCTGGTGGTGTCCACCCGCGAGGGTACGCGCGTCACCTGCGCCATCGCGCGTGAGCTTCCAACCACCGAGAACAGCCCGACGAGCAAAAGCACTCTGCGCATCGTCAGGCAGGCGCTCCCGCATTGTGGGGATGCCCAGCCTCTTCGTCGAGTCTGGCGTGGCGCTTCTCGCGCTTGCGCCAGGCGAATTGGGCCACCATCACGCTGAGCTCGTACAGGAAATAAAGTGGGATGGCTAGCGCGAAAAGGGAGTAAGGATCCGCGCCGGGAGTAATGAAAGCCGCCGCGACGAGGCACACAACTATCGCGTGTCTCCGGTATCTCGAAAGAAACTGCGGAGTGACTATCCCCAGTGCCGTCAGAGCCAGTATCGCAATCGGCACCTCGAACACCGCCCCAAACGCGAGGCACATGCTGATGGCAAAATCGAAGTATTCGGTGGCCGAGATCATCGGAGTCAGTGCCGTCGACTCGATGCTCATGAGAAAGCGCAGCGTCAGCGGCAGCACGACGAAATAACTCAGTGCGACTCCGGCGAGGAACAGCGCCACCATCGATGCGACGACGGGCAAGACGATCTTCTTCTCGTGCGCGTAGAGCGCTGGAGCGAGAAACCCCCATAGCTGCCCTACTACTACCGGGGACGCCAGAATGATCCCCAGCACCAGGGACGCATTGAGCAGGATGTGGAAGGACGTGCCCGGGTGGGTGTAAATCAGCTTCTGCCCATGCAACAGTGGCAGGATCGGGCGCTCCAGGACCCGGATGATATCCAGCTTGGACAGCAGTATGAACGCGACCACCACCCCGATGACGACCGCCCCCGCCACCCAGAAGAGGCGCTTGCGCAGCTCCTCCAGATGGTCCAGAAACGGCATCTCAGTCCCCGGAGCGTCAGCCATCCCCTCCCTCCTGCCGCCTCCCGCCTCCCTTATTTGATCGACTGCAGACGCTCATCGGCGAGAGCAGCCTCGTCGGAGCGTGGGAAGCGTTTGATGATTTCCTGGAATAAGCGCTTGGCATCGGCGGTTTTCTTCGCCGACTGCATCTGCAGGGCGCGCTTGTACATCGCCGTCGGAACCCGCGGTGAGCTCGGGAATCTGGAGATGAGCGCGGCGTACTGCTGATCGGCAGCCTCCGCGTTCCTTTCGGCGGTGAACGCCTGAGCGGTGAAAAACATCGCTTCGGGGACGAGGTCGGAGCGCGGGTACTTGGTGATCAGCTCGCTGAAAGCCGCGCGCGCTGAGACGTTACCGCCCTTGAGAAGCTGATCTCGGCCAGCCTGGAGCAGTTGTGCCGGGCCCGGGCCACTTACCGCCGCCGCCGTCCCTCCCGCACTATCTGAAACCTGCGAAGGATCGACCTGCGCGGTTTTTTCCTCGACGGCCGCGCGCATGTCACGAAGCTTCTGCTCGCTCTGGCCGCTGAGATCCTGAAGCTGCGAGATGTCTTCCTTCATCGCCGCCAGATCCGACTCGGTCGCCGTGCGCATGCTATTGACCCTTCTGCTCAACGCGTTGATCGAGTCGTTGAGCGTGCGCACGCTTCTCGTCACTTCGACGAGATAGGCGCGCTGTACAGAGTCCGACGCGTTCGACGTAGCGCGAGTGCCTACTATGTCCTGCTGCAGCCTGTCGAAATCGGACTTGGTGGCGAAGAAGCATCCACTCAGTCCGAGGGGCAAGGCAATCAATGCCAGAGATCGTATTGGTGTCATTGCGAATATGTCCCTACTTCCGGATTTGCCAGTATGGGCGACCACGCAGCGAGTCTCGCACCCTTGGCGTGGGTGAGCTGACGCGCGCGGCCGGTCTCGGTGTCGAGAATCCACAACTGCTTGTCACCACCACGCGAAGATGTGAACACGAGGTGCCGGCCGTCAGGAGCCCAGGACGGATCTTCGTTCTCACCTTCGCTGGTGAGCTGCTTCGGAACGCGGTCACGCAAGTCGATCGTCCAGATCTGGAAATTTCCATTCTGTTGCTCGTATGCAACCGCGCGGCCGTCAGGAGACCAGTCCGGGCTCGCGCGGTAGCTGCGCACGCCTGGGGTGTAGGGAGTGAGCAGCTGAACGTTCGAGCCATCCGCATCCATAATATAAACCTGCGGTGACCCCGATTTCCCCGAGATAAAGGCGATCTTGGTGCCGTCCGGGCTGTACGATGGCGAGGTGTTGTCGGCCCCCCTGCCAATGGTGATTCGCCGCGGCGCACTCGAGTCGAGCTCGGAGAGCACGAGATCCGTTCCGTTGCCCGTGCCCTGCGCGTAGAGAATCGCGTTTCCGCCGGGCTGATACACCGGCGTGATGTTGAGCCCGGCGCGGATCTGACTGATGCGCCTCGTCCGCCCGGTCCGCACGTCGAGCTCCTCTACCTGCGTTCCGTTG
The DNA here is from genome assembly GCA_036514115.1 of Gemmatimonadaceae bacterium. Classification (GTDB taxonomy): domain Bacteria; phylum Gemmatimonadota; class Gemmatimonadetes; order Gemmatimonadales; family Gemmatimonadaceae; genus UBA4720. The sequence goes on along the minus strand of DATBXT010000303.1, from coordinate 2,023 downwards.
TTGCCGAGTACGGTGAACACCACCGACTCGCCTCCCGGCGACCACGCGGGCGAAAGGGCGCCCTTGCCGGTCGTGACCGCTCTGGTTGCCGCACCATCGCTGTCGATGATCTTGAGCTCGCCGTTGCTCACGTACGCAATGCGGGTCTGGGCGATGCCTCGCTTTCCGAAAGTCCATTGCTCGATCTGGTCAGAGATCCCGTGCAGCACGAATCTCCAGTCCCTGTCGCGGCGATCGAACAGAAAATGCTCGGACTGCAGGAGTTGACCGCGGGCTACGTCGTACGCCGCGACGTGAAGGCCCTGCGACGTCGGCGTCAGGCGGACCAATAGCGCCGCTCCGAATTTCGCGACGAGGCCGAAATTGATTTTCTCACCCGGCGAAGGAACGAGACTCGTGACCGTTGAATGGTCGAGGTCGATGACATTCATTCGATCGCTATAGTCGAGATCTCTCTGAATGATCACCCGCAGCGAGTCGTTGTCGTCGTCGATGACTGGCAGGACGATGACGCCCGGCTTGGTGCCCGCGCCGTAGTTCAGACCGAGACGAACTCCGCTATTCGTCGTATCCTGCGCGGTGAGCGACCGCGACAGCAGACCAACGGCGGCAACGGCGAGCGCCAGAGACAACCTCATTTCAGGAACTCGGGGTCGAAGCTGAAGACCACCGGCAAGGCGTCATCGGGAAAGCCTTCCGGCAACGGTCCAAACGCCAGCGCGCTCGCCGCGGCCTCGACAGCGCCCTGCGCCTCGAGATCGAATGAAAAGTTTCCCGACCGTCTTATGAATTGAATGTCTGACACAGAGCCATCACGATGGATCAGGAACCTTACTTCGGCCTTGAGACGGGCAGCAGGATTCCTTGGTTTGAATTTGATTGCGATCTGACGAACGATGTTGGTGAGGTACCCTGGAAACGGAAACTCGATCCCATCACTGCGCACCGTTGCGACGTCGGTTCCCTTCCCGCCTGTCGGTCCGCCGCCTGCTTTTGGCGCTTCAGTAGCCGTCTTCTGATTGACCCTGGCATCAGCCGGAGCAGTCACCTTCGCTTTCGGCGCAGCTTTGCTTGTCGTCGGTGTCGCAGGTTTCGCAGTCGCTTTCGCGGCCGCGGTATTCGCCCGCGCACTCGGCGCTGGCTTTACACTGCTTCGTACCGGGACAGGTGTTTCCTGCACGGTTGACGGAGAAGCAGCGGCTGGAGTAACAGTGGGCGTCGCCTTCGACTCTCCGGACTTCACCTCACCAATCGCTCTTTCCCCTGGCGGAGCAGCGACGATGTTGACCCGATACATCGGCGGGAGCGCAACCGGCTTGCTCTCCCGGAGGGAGTGGAAAAGAAGAGTGGCGACTGCGGCGTGGAAGATCGCTGAGAGGGCAAAGGGGCCTGAGAGCGACCCGTTCTCCCGGCGCGCCACTATCTCGCCTCGGGCGGCTCGGCGACGAGCCCTATATCGCCCACACCGCTTGCGCGCATGACGGCGAGCACCTTCACCACTGTTCCATAGGGAACTCCGTCGTCTGCGCGAAGATAGACTCCGCCCGTCCCGCGGCGTTGCGCGAGGGCCTTGAAGCTCGCCGAGAACTGGTTGTACGTGAGACGCGCATCGTCGACATAGATCGAGCCCGCGCGGTCGATCGTGACAGTGAGTCCGCTCTTTGACTCCAGCGGACGCGCCTGGGCTTTCGGGAGTGAGATGTCGACACCGCCCTGCATCATGGGCGCGGTGATCATGAAAATGATCATCAGCAGCATCATCACGTCGATGAGGCTGACGACGTTGATCTCTGCGTTCAGCTGGAGACGGTCGCGCCCACGTCTGCGCCGCGCCATCAGATCCCCATTCTCCTGCCGTCGAGTTCAACCATCCGCACCGCCATGGCCGCTCCTCCGCTGTCCCCCATCCTCAATCCCGCATCCTCAATCCCGCATCCTCAACCCCGCATCCCGCATCCCGCATCCCGCTAAATCATTCCCTCTCTCACCATCAGTGCGATCAACTCGGATGCAACGCTCTCCA
>DATBXT010000302.1:0-14106 GCA_036514115.1 Gemmatimonadaceae bacterium | reverse complement strand
TGCGATACGCGGACACGGTTAATACCGGAGCAGTCGCGATCACGGGTGACGCATCATACCAGTCGCGCGGCATTGTCGGGGAGGCTCTGGGCACCTTCTCGCAGTTTTTCACCGGCGGAGCCAGTGCCCAGGGCGTACTTTCGGGTTCGTACTTCGTACAAAGCGGTTCTCGCGTGATCACCGAGCTGGGTGCCTTGGCCGGCGGAAGCGCGCATCACGATGGCACTCGCACCGGGCAGGCCCTCGGGAATTTGCGGGTTCATTACCAGCTCCTGCACGGCGAGTTGTTTGGGGGCATAGGGATTGGACGCAGCTCTTTCGGTGATGGCGCACAAAACGTCCTGATCGGGGAAGCAGGAGGTTCCACGCAAATCGGCGCGGTCGACGCGAGTCTCACATTGAGCCCGGTGTCCGTTGACTCGGCCCGGTACGCCGATACCCAGGCGGCCGCTTCCTGGACACACTCCAATCTGGACCTTTCGGCGCTCGCTGGATTTCGGTTTGGTGATCAGCTCGAGCGGCTGGGCGGAACTGCGAGAGCGTGGGGCAGCGTGAGCATGGTAGCGTGGTTCAAACCTGCGATGGCCGCCGTCCTTAGCGCGGGGACCTATCCAATCGACCCAACGCAAGGATTCCCGGGCGGAAAATTCGCGTCAGCGAGCGTCCGGTTTACGAGGCGGAATCGCCGCGCGAGCACGGCCACGACGACATTCGCGCAGATCCCAGCGACTGTGCGTGTTGATTCGTCTGCTATAGAGGCCTTCAGCTGGGATCGACTCGATGCCCGCAAAATCACCCTCAAAACCACCGCCCGGCTCGCCCGTACGGTGGAGGTCAGCGCCGACTTCACTGGTTGGCAGCCGGTGCCGCTCGCGAGCGTCGGCAACGGGGAATGGACAATTAGTCTGCCAGTTGGCGCTGGCAGGTACCAAATGAATCTTCGAATCGATGGCGGGCGCTGGCTCGTGCCTCCGGGGCTATTACCTATGGTTGATGAGTTCGGCGGAGCCGTTGGCCTGCTTATCGTCGACTGAACCGCCTGGATGTGACTCCGGGGTGCCCCCGCGGAGTCTATCTGACAGCGGCCAAATACGGTCCTTCATATCAATGAATACTCGACAGATCGGTTTCTCCCTGAGACACGACACTAAAGCAGACATTCGCCACTTCATTTTCCAGCTGATGGCGATTCTCCTGCTTGCCGCCTCCGCCAATGCGCAGGGCGCGGCAAAGGATCCGTCCACGCGTCTGAGAGAAGTGCTCCCTGCCGATGTCGCTGCGCGGGTGATCGCGCGAATCGCGGATGCACGCGCCCACCAGCTGCCCGGTGAGGCCCTCGAGAATCGGGCACTGAAGTTTGCCGCAAAAGGCGTTGACCCAGCGAGCATCGAACGGTCCATCAACGAGCAGGCGCTACGCATGGAAAACGCCAGGGCCGCGCTGGTAAGCGGGCGGGGATCGAAGCCTGCCGGCGATGAAATCGAGGCGGGAGCGGAAGCAATGCGCAAAGGAGTCGACGGCGCGGCAGTCGCAGCGCTGGCGAAAAACGCTCCTCGCGATCGCTCGCTGGCGGTTCCGTTGTTCGTGATCGGTAGCCTGACGGACAGAGGGGTTAGCGCCGATCAGGCTATGCAGAGTGTTCTGGACCGGCTCACGGCACGGGCGTCAGATGCGGATCTCGAGAGCCTGGGGAGCGAGATCTCGCCGCGTAACAACAGCGGCCAGGGGCGGCCCGACGGTCAATCCGGGCGGGAGTTCGGACAGAGCCATCGACCGGCCAACTCGGGGCGGCCCGCCAACGCCGGACCTCCAGCGGGCGTTCCGGGCAACGGCGGAAAGAAAGCGAACGGACAGGGTCACAAACCCCCGCCGAAAAACTAGTTGTCCTTAAAGGGACAGAGCTAAGCTCTGTCCCTTCTGCGCAAACGGTTGAGGTGTGACCTTCGATCGAAACGCGCGAGTCTAGCAAATGGAGGCCGCGATCTGCACCGCGCCCCACTGGCCCCACTCGGCCTTCCTCATCAGCTGCAGGAGACTCCAAAATGAACAGATTACTCCGCGGCGCGGGCATCGCGCTTTGCGCCCTCGCATTCGCCGCGTGCAGCGATTCTTCAGGCACCGGCACCGGCACGCTATCCGTTCGACTTACGGATGCTCCGTTTCCTTTCTCTCAGGTAGCAAGTGTCGACGTCTTCGTTGTCCGTGTCGATGCGAAGCAGGCGTCGACGACAGACGACGAAGCTGCAGACGAGAACAATCGGGACGGCTGGACCACAATCGCCACGCCCAATGCCCTCATCAACCTGCTTGATCTGGGAGCCGGGAAGACGATGAATCTCGGAGCGACGACTCTTCCGACGGGGAATTATCAGAGCTTCCGCCTGATTCTCGATACCGATCAGTCGTCGATTACCCTGAAGGACGGAACCAAGCCTCAGATTTTCTTTCCCAGCGCGGCGCACAGCGGAATCAAAGTCAACCTCGATCAGCCGATCCAGCTGACTGAGGACGGGTCAGTGATGACGCTCGACTTCGATATCGGCAGAAGCTTCGTGATGCGTGGCAACAATCCGGCGAACGGGTTCAACTTCAAGCCCGTGATCCATGCTGTCGCTCAGGACATCACGGGGAGTGTCACAGGCTCAGTTCACGCCAACACCACAACGGGCGCGGCCGTGCCCAACGCAACGGTGGAAGTGTTGACCGCCGGTTCGCTGCTCGCGGACGCTGATCCTACCCACGTCGTGCGGAGCACGTCGAGCGATGCGAACGGGAATTTCCGGATCGCGTTTCTGCTGCCTGGGACCTACGTGTTGCGGGCAACGCCGCCGGCAGCATCCGGCTTCAAACCGGCTCTGCTCGCGGGGGGCCTGACTGTCACCTCCGGAACCGAGACTTCGAACCAGATCATAGTAGTGGCACCGTAACAGCCAACACGCGTGCAAGTGCACGCGACTGTGATGAACTAAACGACGCCCGAGGCGATTTGCCTCGGGCGTCGTCGTTGGTGCCCTCGCGTTGTTGAAGCGCTACATTCGCGAATGTTAGTTTCAAGGGGCGGACATTATGTTCGCGCCTTCGCTTTCAACGCACGCACTTTCGGACCGCGATGAAAATCCTCGTCATTGAAGACGATCCCACCGTCGGACAATTCGTCAAGCGTGGCTTCGAGGAACAACGCTGGGGAGTGGATCTCGTTGCTAACGGCGACGATGGTGAGGCGCGCGCGGTCGCGGAAGACTACGATGTTGTAATCCTGGACATGCGGCTGCCGGGCAAATCCGGAGCGCAGGTTCTGCACGATCTCCGCGCGCGCGGATTCGATCGGCCCGTGTTGATTCTTACCGCGCAGGACGCAGTCGATTCGAAAGTGGAGACCCTTCGCGCGGGGGCAGACGACTACGTCACCAAGCCGTTCGCATTCGAAGAGCTGCTGGCTCGCGTCGAGGCGTTGTCCCGCCGGCCGCGGGCTCGGCTGATTCCCGCGCTCAAGGTCGCTGACCTGACGCTCAATCTCGACACCAGGGAAGTGGCGCGGGCGGGCGAGGCGATCGAGCTGACGCCGAAGGAATACACAGTTCTGGAATATCTGATGCGCCACGCCGGACGGGTAATGAGTCGAACGCTCATCACGGAGTACGCGTGGGGATACCACTTCGATCCGGGAACAAACATCGTAGATGTGGTCATCAACCACCTGCGCAAGAAAATCGATGCGAACAGCACGAGGAAGCTCATTCACACCATCCGTGGAGTCGGTTACGTGATCCGTGAAGAGGGCGCTGGCGGAAAGGGAAGCTAGCAGCCGATGCTGTCGACACGCGTCAAACTGACCGCTGCGTTCGTCTCCGGATTGGTAGCGGTGACGATCACGTTGTTCCTCGCCATTCTCGCCGCGCGAAACGATGCGGTCTATCACGACATCGCGCAGTACGCCGCCGCGCAGGGCGATCTCGCGGCGCGGGTGATCACCGACGCAGAGCAATCGGGTGAGCGCGTATTCGCTTCGGATGACACCGCGCTCATACAGTCGCTGTCGCCGAAGATCGTCGATCGCCTGCAATCGATACCCGGATACATAGTGGTGGTCGACAAACAGGGACGAGCTGTCTACCGGTCGGGTGATGTCATGCGGCTGCAGGGCGGGGACATGGTGACATTGCAGACCCAGCTCGCGGATCTGCCCAACTCAGGCGAGGCCCTGATCTTCTCGCTCGACTCGCTGCAGGAGAAGCTGCTGTTCGTTTCCCACTCGCTCAGTGGCTCGTCGACGCGACTGAGCAGAATTGCGTCTGGAGCGATAGCGACGCGAGCCAGCACGGTGCCTCCCGAATACATGTTCGACGCCCTGATCATCGTACCGCTCATCATCGCTGCGGCGGGCATCGGTGCGTTCCTGTTCCTCGGACGGACGCAACGCCAGCTTGGCGAGATCACCACTGAAGTCGCGGCGATCACTGACGGTCGAAGCCTGCATCGACGACTTGCGCTAAGCGAGGAGACGACCGACTTCGCCGGCCTGGTGACGACGCTCAACGCGATGATCGCGCGCCTGGAGACGTCGTTCGCCGGCTTGCGACGTTTCACCGCGGATGCGAGCCACGAGCTGAAAACTCCACTCGCCGTGTTACGGGCGGATGTCGAGCGCGCGATGTCCGAGACTGCGGCCCAGACCGAACGCATGGTCGCCCTCGAGGAGGCACTTCAGGAAGTGCGCAGGATGAGTGACCTGGTCGAGAGCCTCTTGACGCTCGCGCGCGCGGATGAGGGAAGATTCGATCTGCATCGCGAACCCGTCGAGCTACAGCCGCTGGTGCAAGAGGTGTTTGAGACCGCGCTGATCCTGGGCGAGGCGCAGGGCATAACGGTAAATCTGCCGTTCACCGCGGAAGCGACGGTGATGGCTGATCGCACGCGTCTGCGTCAGCTGTTCCTCAACCTGGTCACCAATGCGATCAAATACACGCCGGCCGGTGGGAAAGTGGAGCTAGGGCTCGGCAGACATCCGGACAACGTCACCTTTGCGGTGCGTGACACAGGGATAGGAATATCGGCGGCGGACTTCCCACACATCTTCGAAAGATTCTGGCGCGCTGACCGCGTGCGATCGAGAATGTCCGAACGTGGTGGGTTCGGGCTGGGGCTGGCGATAAGTCAGTGGATCGCGCAGGCGCATGGCGGAACGCTGACGGCCTCATCCAGACTCGGCCGCGGCAGTTTGTTCACGGTCACCCTGCCGCTCAGTGGCGACGGTCAGAAAGCGTAGCGGTCTTAATCGTTCGCTAACGCGCTGATTAGAACCACTTCATGTCCTCCTAACGGCGGCGCTATTTGACGAAGGGTACGACTCCCTCAGCTTGACGGCACTCAAACGGGGGTCGCAAATGTTCGACAGATTACTGGAATCGAGAGCTCGCAGACACAAGTACGCTAGCGGCGCCGCCGCGAGCTTCACCGCCCACGCAACGCTGATCGCAGGTGCCGTAATCGCGACGACCCAGGTCCAGGTACGGCAGCCGGATTTACCTGAGTCGATACACGCGATCTATTTTCCGCCGCGTGGGACTCCGGTTGCGCCGCCGTTGAAACGCAGCGGGCCGGATCGCGTGGCGGCACTTCCGGCACCGATTCGAATCGCCACGCCGAGATTGGATCTGGCCGGCGTCAGCTCAACGGATCTCACTCCTATAGTAGAAGGATTGGGAGCGCCGCCATTTCCCATTTCTGGATCTACCAGCGCGCCTGGCGGCACGAGTCCGGTCCAGCCCGCCGGCGTATTTCAGGAAAATGAGGTAGAGAAGGCGGCGTCACTGGTCCCCGGAAGCGTGGCGCCACGATATCCTGAGGTGCTGCGGTCATCAGGAGTGGAGGGCAGTGTCGTAGCGCTGTTCGTGGTGGATGAGGCAGGTCGTGCAGGTGTGGACAGCATGAGATTTGCGCGTTCAGACAATCGGCTCTTTGAAGACGCAGTGAGAGCCGCCCTTCGCCGAATGCGATTCACTCCGGCCGAGATCGGCGGACGGAAAGTGCGGCAGCTGGTGCAGATGCCCTTTGTGTTTACGCTCGACCGGTAGTTAGGACTTCGTTAATACTATTTCATTGATTCTTAATCTTGCGGGTATTCCCCCGAAAACTGGTTGCGAACAGTTTTCGCGTACGACTTCCCCTCGGGAGAGAAATGTTTAACCAACTTCTTGAGTCAAAAGCTAAGAAGCAGAAGATGGCTGGCGGCACGGTCTTCAGCATCGTGCTTCACACCGTGCTGATCGCCGCTGCCGTGTACGCGACCGCGAAAGCGGGCACGAAGGACGAAAAGGCGAAGGCGGAGAAGATCCAGTTCGTCGAAGTGAAGAAGGAAGTGCCGAAGCCGAAGGACGAACCACCGCCGCCGAAAGAAGTGGTCGTCAAGCCACCGCCGCCGAAAGGCTTCCAGGTTTTGCGCGCGCCAGTCAAAATCGACATCAAGATTCCCGAGATCGACCTGTCGAAGGCCGTCACCAACGAAAACGACTTCACTGGGAAAGGCGTGAAGGGCGGGACTGGCAGCGGCGTAGTAGGCGGGACCGGGCCGGTCACGACCAACCAGACGTACTTCGAATTTCAGGTTGAGAAGCCGGCGGAAATGCTTTCCGACAGCCCGAAGCCGAAATACCCGTCGGTTCTCGAGAGCTCCGGCATCGCCGGCGAAGTCCAGGCGCAGTTCGTGGTGCGCAATGACGGCAAGGCCGACATGGATTCGTTCAAGGTGCTGAAGACAACCAACGAGCTCTTCACGCAGGCGGTGAAGAACGTGCTGCCCCGGATGCACTTCAGCCCCGCAATGATCGGCGGCAAGCCGGTCAACCAGCTGGTTCAGCAGTCGTTTCAGTTCGCCGTTCCGCGCTAAACAACCCCTCACGGAGTAAACAATGCAGCTGTCACTACTCGACATTTACAACCAGATGGGCGGCTTCGCGAAGGGCATTGTGTATGTCCTCTTCGCCATGTCTCTCTGGTCGCTCTCGGTTGCGATCAAGAAGTGGTGGGATCTTCGCGCGGCGCAGAAAGAGACCCGAAAGTTCGCGCCTGAGTTCTCTCAGTTCCTCGAGGAAGACAATCTCGGCGAAGCAGTCACGCTCGCTGACAAGTACAAGAAGTCGCACGTCGCCCGCGTTCTCGGTGGCGCTCTCACGGAAATTCGGCCGCTGATTCAGGATGGCTCCGTCACCGTCGCGGACATCAACTCCGCCGAGCGGGCAATCGAGCGCGAGATGCTGATGACAATCACGGACCTCAAGCGCGGTCTCGGCATTCTGGCCACCGTCGGTGCCACGGCTCCGTTCGTCGGTCTGCTGGGAACGACGATGGGTATCGTGAACTCCTTCGCCGCAATGGCCTCGTCTGGCTCTGGCGGACTTGCTTCGATCTCCTCTGGTGTGTCCGAGGCGCTGATCACCACCGCGTTCGGTCTCGTCGTCGCGATTCCGGCGGTGTGGCTCTTCAACTACTTCCAGATCAAGATCGACAACCTCACTGCCGAGATGACATATACGTCGAAGGAAATGATCGACTATATGATCAAGAACGTCTCGGGCACCGGCGAGTTTGGTCGTTCCCGTTTCACACGCGAGTTCAACACCACGGCGACGGCTGGAAATTCACCGATCTCGCAGTAGCACCCGGGAGGGCTGACTAATGGCAATGTCTGCCGGATCTTCCGGAGGGGTAAAGGCGTCACCAAACGTGACGCCGATGATCGACGTGATGCTGGTGCTGTTGATCATCTTCATGCTCGTCATCCCAGCTATCACGGCCGGCTTCCAGGCCGTACCGCCGAGTGGCGTCAACCTGAAGCCTCATCCTGAAGAAGATCAGGATCAGGTCCTGGGTATCGACGCCAACGGGCAGTACTACCTTAACAAGAAGCCGATCCCGAACGCGGAACTTGGCCAGCGTCTCAACGCGATCTTCGAGAATCGCACCGAGGACAGGCTGCTGTATGTCAAGGCGCACAAGGATCTCGAGTACGGCAAGGTATTGGACGCCCTGGACATCGCGGCGCACAACCACGTGTCTGTCACTGGCATGATCACCGACCAAAGGCCGGGCACGGTCTCAGCGGTGACAAGCGACAACATGTTCAATGCTCCCGCGGCCGGAGGTAAGAAATAATGGCGATGTCATCAGGTAATCCCTCCACGGGCCTGACGAACGAAATCAACGTCACTCCGATGATCGACGTGCTGCTGGTGCTGTTGATCATCTTCATGATGGTAATCCCGATGTCGCGGAAGGCGATCGATCTTCAGCTGCCTGATCCGACTCCTGACGACACGCCGTCCGGACCGCCGCCATCGCAGATTGTGCTGGAAGTCCTGCCGGGCAACACCTTCAGGATCAATACTCAGCCTGTCACGAAGCAGGACCTTCCAAGACGGCTCAAGGAGATTTACGACCCGCGACCGGACAAGATCATCTTCATCAAGGGCGATCCGGCTGTGAAATACTCTGACGTCATTTCAGCCATGGACGTCGCCCGCGGCGCCGGAGTCAAAATCATCGCCACGACTCCGAAGGAAACCAAATAGCCACGCGCTATCCAACCTTCGAGCAACGGCGAAAAAAGGAAGGAGAATGGAAAGGGATCATTGCGTCGCTGCTGGTGCACGCACTGATCCTTTTTCTCATTCTTGGCCCAATCGTCGCGGCTAATGATTTCACCCGACCCGACGTCGTAGGCGGGGGTGGTCCCGGCCCCGCTGGAGGAGGCGGTGGCGGGTCGAACGGCGCGGGCGCGCGCGAGCGGCGCATCGAATTCGTGCAGGTGAAAGCGGATCCGGTGACGATGCCGAAAGTGACGCTGCGCACCGTCCCTCCAGTAAAACCGCCCGACCCTAAACCGCCGGTGGAAACGCCGGTGCAACCCGCGCAGCAGGTCGTCGAAACACCGACCAACGCTACATCAACCGGAACTGGAACCGGTAACGCGGGGACCGCGGGAGCGGGGCCGGGAACCGGCGGCGGAGTCGGCTCTGGCGAAGGAACGGGCAGAGGGAGCGGAGTCGGCCCGGGGACTGGCGGCGGTCCCGGAAAAGACTATCCGCCAACTGTCAGGGATCTGTTCATACCGCCGATGCCGGCGCCTCAGGCGGTGAAGGGTTTTCATATGAAGGCATTCTTCGACGTCGACGAGAAGGGAAACGCGAAACTCATTGGATTCAACCCGACCCGCGATGGCGATTACAACAAGCGGGTGACCGAGGTGTTGCGCTCGATGAGATTTCGACCGGGGGTTACCGCGGACGGAACTCCGAAGCGGGACACTGCCGAGATCGAGATAATTTTCTAGCCCGTTTCTCTGGCAAAAACACCCCTGCGGGCGTACATTCCGCCCGCAAAGCGGGAGGAACGCACCCAGCCGTAACCGAGCAACAGAGGGCACGCCTTGACAGCCACGAGAGCAGCGAGTGGGGCCGACACGGGTACATCGTCGCGCGAGTTCGTCAAGGCGCTGACGCTCACCGACGCGACCATGCTCGTCGCAGGCTCGATGATTGGGTCGGGTATCTTCATCGTCTCAGCGGATATTTCCCGCACGGTGAGCTCGCCATTCTGGCTGTTGATGGCGTGGGTTGTCTCCGGCGTCGTCACGATCTTCGGCGCGCTTGCTTACGGTGAGCTTGCGGCGATGTATCCGCGCGCCGGCGGCCAATACGTTTTTCTCAGAGAGTCCATGGGTCACCTCATGGGCTTTCTTTACGGTTGGACGCTGTTTGTCGTGATTCAGACAGGAACCATTGCTGCGGTCGCCGTTGCATTCGGCCGATTCCTGGGCGTTTTGTGGCCCTCGATCACGCCCGACCGCTACTCATGGTTCCCGCAGATGGATTTCAGCACGGCCGGAGCACCTGTCCAACTTGGGCTATCCCCACAGCGGCTCATCGCCCTGGTCTCGATCTGGGTATTGACCTGGATCAATCTGCGGGGAATCAAGGAAGGGAAGTGGGTGCAGACGACCCTCACCGTCGTGAAGACAGTGGCGCTCGCGGGTTTGATCCTGCTCGGATTGACGATTGGACGCCATGCCGATGCGATCACCGCGAACTTCTCGAACGGAAACTTCAATCCGGTCTCTTTTGCTCCGGCGTTCGTTCTCGCCTTCGGCGCGGCGCTGGTGGGGTCATTGTTCTCGAGCGATGCGTGGAACAACGTCACATTCGCGGCGGCCGAAGTGCACTCGCCGCAACGGAATCTTCCTCGCGCATTGATTTACGGGACCGGGCTCGTCTGTCTGCTCTACCTGCTGGCAAACGTGGCATATCTGAATGTGCTGCCGATGAAGGGCGTGGCGAACGGTGCCACCGTCATGGAGCGGGGTATCCAGTTCGCCACCCAGGACCGGGTTGCGAGCGCGATGATGGAGACGATCTTCGGCGCGATCGGCGCGTCCATCATGGCCGCCTTGATCCTGATCTCGACGTTCGGCTGCAACAACGGGCTGATCTTGTCGGGGGCGCGGGTTTATTACGCGATGGCGCGCGATAAAGTGTTTTTCCGGCGTACGGGAAACCTGAACCGCCATAACGTCCCTGCCGCAGCGCTGATTGCGCAGTCGATCTGGACAAGTCTGCTCTGCCTGACCGGAACGTACGGCCAGCTTCTCAACTATGTGATTTTCGCGGCGCTCATCTTCTATGCGCTCACCACTGTAGGACTGTTCCGGTTGCGCCGGACGCGCCCCGACGCCGAACGCCCTTATAGGGTTGTCGGCTACCCAGTTCTGCCCGCTCTATACATCATTCTCGCGTCGGCAATTGCCATCATTTTGCTGATCGCGGACCAGACCCGAGCCCAGGCTTTGTCAGGACTCGTGATCGTACTGCTCGGCGTTCCAGTCTATTTCATCTGGCGCAGGGTGGAATCTGCACCAGCGCGCTGAGCACCTGGCCGAACATGTCCGGCCGTTATTTACCCTCGGAGAATTCAGAATGAATCGGAAGTTTGCAGGTGCAGTGACGACCTTCGCGTTGGTTGTGTTCTCGTTGTCGTTCGCGGGCGCACGATTGCTTGGCGCGCAAGGCGTGGTCGAGAATCGCACCGATAGCTCAATCGCGGCAGCGGCGACCGGGGTGGCGCAAGCGGTTCCGGTGGAGCACCAGGCGGGCGGCGAAGCCAATCTGATCATCCCAGACCTGTCACAGGTGAGTTTCCTGGGAGGGATCCACGGCCGGTCGCTGCTGATGAGCGGACTTGTCGTGTGCGTCCTCGGTCTCCTGTTCGGGCTCGTCTTCTACAGCCAGCTGAAGAAGATGGCGGTGCACGGCTCGATGCTCGAGATCTCCGAGCTGATTTACGAGACTTGCAAGACCTACCTGATCACACAGGGGAAATTCATTCTGATCCTGGAAGTCTTCATCGGCTTCGTGATTCTGCTGTACTTCGGATTCCTGCTCAAGTTCGAGCCGATGAAGGTCGCCATCATTCTGCTCTTCAGTCTGGTCGGCATCGCCGGCAGCTACGGCGTGGCGTGGTTCGGTATCCGGATCAATACCTTCGCCAATTCAAGGACCGCTTTCGCCAGCCTGCGCGGGAAGCCTTACCCCTGCTACTCGATTCCGCTCAAGGCGGGTATGAGCATCGGAATGCTCCTCATCAGCGTCGAGCTGGTGATCATGCTTTTCATTCTGCTCTTCATTCCAGGCGACTACGCCGGACCCTGCTTCATCGGATTCGCGATCGGCGAATCTCTCGGTGCGGCAGCGTTGCGAATCGCGGGTGGAATCTTCACGAAGATCGCCGACATCGGCGCTGACCTCATGAAGATCGTGTTCAACGTCAAGGAAGATGACGCGCGCAATCCTGGCGTGATCGCGGATTGCACGGGTGACAACGCTGGAGATTCAGTCGGTCCCAGCGCCGATGGGTTCGAGACCTACGGCGTGACCGGCGTCGCGCTGATCTCCTTCATCGTGCTGGCGGTCCGCGAGCCGGCGGTGCAGGTGCAGCTGCTCGTCTGGATCTTCGTGATGCGTATCATGATGATCGTCGCCAGCGGCCTCTCGTATCTCATCAACGAGACGATCGCGAAGGCACGCTACGCGAACGCCGACGACATGGATTACGAGGCGCCACTGACGTCTCTGGTGTGGCTGACGTCGCTGGTGTCCGTCGCTCTGACGTTCCTGGTTTCCTACATGCTCCTGCCGAATCTCGGTGACGGATCCCTGTGGTGGAAGCTGTCCGCCGTCATCACCTGCGGAACTCTGGCTGGTGCGATTATCCCGGAGCTGGTAAAGGTCTTTACGTCGGTGAAATCCGCGCACGTGAGGGAAGTAGTGACCTCGTCGCGAGAGGGTGGAGCGTCCCTCAACATCCTGTCGGGATTTGTCGCGGGCAACTTCAGCGCGTACTGGCTGGGGATGTCGATCATGGCGCTCATGGCGATTGGCTTCCTGGTTAGCACTACCGGCTTCGGAACCCTGATGATTGCGCCGGCCGTGTTCGCATTCGGTCTCGTCGCCTTCGGATTCCTGGGAATGGGCCCGGTGACGATCGCCGTTGATTCTTATGGTCCTGTCACAGACAACGCACAATCGGTGTTCGAGCTTTCGCTCATAGAGCAGGTGCCGGGCATCAATCAGCAGATCAAGAACGAATACGGGTTCGATCCGCAATTCGAGCGGGCCAAGGATCTGCTGGAAGAGAACGACGGCGCTGGAAACACCTTCAAGGCAACCGCGAAACCGGTGCTCATCGGGACCGCCGTCGTCGGCGCTACGACGATGATCTTCTCGATCATCGTTGGGCTCACCCACGGTCTGCAGCCCGAGTTCATCGCCAATCTGTCCATTCTTCACCCACCCTTCCTGCTTGGTTTGATCACGGGCGGAGCGATGATTTACTGGTTCACGGGAGCCTCAACGCAGGCGGTCACGACCGGTGCCTACCGAGCAGTCGAGTTCATCAAGGCGAACATCAATCTCGAAAGCACTGCAAAGGCGTCCGTCGAGGACAGCAAGAAGGTCGTCGAGATCTGCACCAAGTACGCGCAGCAGGGAATGTTCAACATCTTCCTGACGGTTTTCTTTGCTACACTCGCCTTCGCATTCGTGGAGCCGTATTTCTTCATCGGGTACCTGATCTCCATCGCGCTGTTCGGACTCTTCCAGGCGATCTTCATGGCGAACGCCGGCGGTGCCTGGGACAACGCGAAAAAAATCGTGGAGGTCGAGCTGAAGCAGAAGGGAACCCCGCTGCACGCCGCGACGGTCGTCGGCGACACGGTCGGAGACCCCTTCAAGGACACGTCATCGGTGGCGCTCAACCCGATCATCAAGTTCACGACGCTGTTCGGGCTGCTGGCCGTGGAGCTCGCTGTGTCGCTGACTCAGGACAAGGGCTCTACACTGACCCATGCGCTGGCCGCTCTGTTCTTTCTGATATCGGTGACGTTCGTGTGGCGGTCGTTCTACGCCATGCGGGTCAAAAGTGCTGTCGTCTAAGCTCTCCGAGTGACACTTTACCCTGGCCGGTCTCACGATCTGCCAGGGTAATCCTTTTTCCGGACTGAGATGATCCGATCACTGTTCGCCCGCAAGCCAATCGCGGCGCTTCTGGCTGAAGGCGAGAATCCGCACGGGTTGAAAAGGGTTTTGGGAGCCGGCGACCTGATCATGCTCGCCATCGGAGCGGTGATCGGCGCCGGAATCTTCGGCTCCATCGGCTCGGCGGCGGCAGGCCAGGTGGATGCGGCCGGCAATGTTATCCGTGTCGGAGCAGGACCAGCCCTGGTGATCTCCTTCCTGCTGCTGGGCGCGTGTTGCGCGCTCGCTGGTTTGTGCTACGCGGAGCTGGCGTCAATGATTCCGCAGGCGGGGAGCGCGTACGCGTACACCTACGCGACGCTCGGGGAGTTGGTGGCGTGGATCATCGGCTGGGATCTGATTCTCGAGTACGCGGTCGGCAACGTTGCGGTGGCCATCTCGTGGGGCGACTACTTCAAATCTCTGTTCGGTGACTGGTTCTCGATGCCTATCTGGCTCACTACCGGATATCGCACCGCGCTTCTCAGCTCCAATCCAGAGATTCACGGCTTGATCGACACTGCTCCACACGTCGCAGGGATCC
>DATBXT010000301.1:0-7664 GCA_036514115.1 Gemmatimonadaceae bacterium | reverse complement strand
TGCCTCTCCGATCGTTCCGGTGCTCGGAATCGCAGCGGTGGTCGTTGGGCTGACTTTGTTGATTGGCTTGCTGGCGGGGCGGGATGTGTTCCGCGAGACGCCGATCACAGCGCTACGAGACGTCTGACGCCGCCGACCACCTTTCTAATGATGCCGCAAACGAGAGGG
Source organism: Gemmatimonadaceae bacterium (assembly GCA_036514115.1). GTDB lineage: Bacteria > Gemmatimonadota > Gemmatimonadetes > Gemmatimonadales > Gemmatimonadaceae > UBA4720. The sequence goes on along the minus strand of DATBXT010000301.1, from coordinate 7,496 downwards.
CTGCGAGCAATGCTCGCAGCCCTTTCGTTCAGTTGCCAGCGAGTGTGCTACTGAACTCGCAGGACGTATACGTGCTCGCCTGGAAAGCTGGCGTTCGTGTTGCCCGAGGTGTCGAGGATCCTGACTTTTTTGGCGCCGCCACCGGCTGCGACGCTTAGCCTGTAGTACGTGCCCGTTCCCGACAAATTCTTCGCTGAGATATTATCGCTTCCGCTTCCAATGCTCTGCACGCGGAGCGGATACGTTGCCGTCGACTGAGAGAGGACGGATTTGGCGACCGGCGGCATCACGCTGCGAAAGTTGTAGGACCGGTATTGGTACTGGGCGGGAAGATTCGTTATGCCGAGATGATCGGCGTACATCGCCACGAGCCAATCCTTGATGAGAGTATCGACCGGCGCCTTGGCGGCCGCGGTGAAGTTCTTGACACCAGTGTCGGGGCCCGCTGCCAGCGTCCGCGTCAGGGCGCGTGGATCACCGTTGGAGAAATTGTCCGCCGCGTGGCGCACGAGCGCCCAGGCAGCTCCTCGCACCGCAAGGCTGGTGTCTGCCTTCTTACTCATTGGCGAGTACGTGTCCGGTGCATCCATCCAGTAGGTAAGGCGCGCGAGGTTCTGGAAGAAGAACGCATTGAAATCGTTCGCCTGCGCGCAGGGCGTGTTGCAGGGTAGGACGTCGTTGAAGGTGAGCGTCTGCAGATCGCCGAAGCCGCGCGACACGCGGCCGACGGCGTCCTCGGCGAAGTGCGCCAGGGCTTCATCGAGCCAGGTCGATTCGAAGTGGCTGACGGCGGGATTTTGGAAACGGTTACCTGCGTTGATCATGTGCTGGAATTCGTGCGCAATTGTGCCGCGGGTGCCCTGTCTCACAGAGCTCGCGCTCCGGACATTGCCGAACTTCGTGCCGGTGGGGTCAGGCGAGAGAAGGTAGAAGATCTCTTCCTGATTAGTCTGCGGGCAGAAGCTGCCCGGACCTCCGCCCGCTCCGCCCGGGTCTGTCGGCGGGAAGAAATCTCCAGCGAAGAAAAATCCGCCAACAAATCCGCCCTGGGTCCCCGGAGGCGTCAGCTTATTCACCTGGCCGGTGAAAAGGAGGATGATGTGCGCATCGCCGTTCACGTCAGTCGGCTTGCCGAAGTAAGAGCTGTCGGTTGGATAGGTGATGTTGTCGAACTCATTGGTAATGGAATCCAACACCGCCGGGGTAAACAACGTACCCGGAGGGCCGTCCAACGTGTCCACGGCAAGAATGGCGCGACGGCTCACCGAAGCGACCACCGCCTTGGTTGAAAAAAAGTTCTGGCAGAGATCGTCCGTGTTTGCGTCGGGAACCTTGACGCTGATGACATCGCCGACTGCGGGCACCGCGGCGGCGGCAACGCTGCTGCTGCGCCGCGCCGTCAATCCGCCGCCGTGCAGCGCGCCATGCGAATTCAGGGAAAGGAAAGCCCTCTCGTACGCACGCACCTTGTTGTCGACCGCTTGCTGCGACGTCCGCGCGAGCGGCACTTGCGACAGCTGCAGGCTGTAGCGCGACGCGGCCATGTCAGAGGCGACCTCGAGACCGAACGCGCTCGTAGGAGACTTGTCGGCTTTGACGACGTAGTTCGCGGGCACATCGTGCGCGTTGTTTGTATTCCCGACGACGATGACATAGTCGCGAGCGCCGCTCCCTGCAGGAAGATCGATCCCGTTGGGAATATCGGTTGGGTTCAGCAGTCGAACCTCGCCCACCGCCATCGAGCCGATATCGCTCAACGGGCCTTTGGGCCCGTTGCTGTCACCGCCTCCGCCGCAGGCTGCGGCCACGACCAACGCTATAGGACCAAGTCTCTTTATCACGCGTTACTCCTCACCAGCATTCTGGGGCGGGGGATTGATGGGTCAAAAGTTCGGAATTAATACCCACGAGGCGCCAAAAAGGCCCATGGCCTGGAACGCCAAATCTAAGCCATACGCGCAGAGCGAAACCACGAAAACTGGCCGTCTGCACCGTTTCGACCGCGAGCGCCAGCATTTGCTTGCTCAATGTCGCGGGGACGCATAGACTGAACACATGGCCGGTCACGGGAAGCCACCTGACGTTTTCCGTTCGCGAGAGCAGGAAGCCACTCTGGGCCTTCTGCGCACCGCTGACGCCGTGAAACGCAGTCTGGCGCACGTGATCGAACCGCATGGCATCACTCCGCAGCAGTACAACGTTCTGCGAATCCTGCGCGGCGCGGGAGCCGAGGGCCTCCCTACTCTGACGATCGGCGAGCGGATGATAGAACAAACTCCGGGCGTCACCAGGCTGGTTGATCGCCTGGAACGAAAGGGACTGGTTGCACGCACTCCCTGCCCGAAAGATCGCCGCCGGGTTTTTTGCACGATCACGCAAAAAGGTCTCGAGTTATTAAAGGAGCTCGACGATTCGGTGAATCGTTGGGACGCTCAGGCCGTCGGCGTGCTACTCCCGTCCGACCTGGATTCGCTGATCAACTTGCTCGACCGGGTGCGCGCGTCTAACTACTGACAGACACTCCGCGCGGAAGAACACCCTACGCGCGCGAGCGGATGCTCAGCGAATGGTGCCGATTCTCCGCCCTGCTTCTTCCACAGCCTGAAATAGCTGATCGAAAGACTCGACGACGAACAACACGTCCTGGAAGTGATCGATCTCGAACGGCTGGTTGAACACAGCGTCGAGCGAGAACGGACGCCGGTCGCACTTGGGTCCCAGAGCATTGGCGGCGTCGCCATGAGACGATATCAGTCCGGACCCGTACACCTTGATCTGCCCTTCCTCGCGGATCAGGCCGAACTCCACGGTGAACCAGAAGAGACGCGCCATGCGCGTGGTGTCCTCTTCTTTTTCGGCCGCGGCGGCGACCTGGCCGTAGTGCTGTAGAAAATCCGCGAAAACCGGATCAGCGTGGAGCGGTACATGGCCAAAGACATCGTGGAAAATGTCGGGCTCGGGCAGATAGTCGAGCTGCTCGCGTTTTCGGATGGTGACAGTCGTCGGGAATTTCCGCAGCGACAGACACTGAAAAAAAGCCTTGGCGGGTATGTACCCGTTAACGGGGACCGCTTCCCAACCCGTTGGCGGCGCGAGGCGTCGGTTTACCTCGGCCAGGTCTGGCACCGTCTCCTTTTTCAGGCCGATGGTGTCAGCGCCCCTGAGGAAAATTCGGCTGCCGTTCTTTCGCAGCTGCTCCATGCGGCGCTCGTACAGGATCCCCCACACCTCGTGATCGTCGGCGGTGTAGGCACTCCAGTCCTGACTGATAAAAACGGAGGGATCGTCGACGAGGTCGTGAAGCGCGGCGGTCGATTGCGGCAAAGTCAGCTCCTGGATGCGAGGTGTGAACTCACATCCAAAGCTAAACGGCGGTGTCGGGGGCTGAAAGCTTTGTCGCGGAGACGCGCTTGCGCAGCGGGAGCCTCAGAGTAAAGACAGATCCGACGCCCACTGTGCTTGTCGCGGTGACCTCGCCACCCATGGCGCGCGCGAGATCGCGACTAATCGGCAAACCCAGTCCGGTACCTCCGGTGGGGAGGGATCCCGCCGATCGCAGCTGGACGAACGGCTCGAAGATCTGTTCGACCTTATCATCGGGAATACCGGAACCGTTGTCCTTTACTCGAACGAGCAAGCTGTCGTCCTCGACGCGCCAGTCCATCTCCACCGCGCCGCCGGTGGGAGTGAACTTGACCGCGTTCGCCAGCAGGTTCACAATGATCTGCTGGACTTTTTCGCGATCGGCGAAGACTGTAAGCCTCGGATCGCCCGCGCGGTGAGTGTAGGTGACGCGTTTCTTCGCGAATTGCGGCGCAACAAGCGAGTCCGCCACCCGCAGGGTTTCCTCAATCGGAATCTCGGCCATTGAAAGTTCGACCGGTCCTCCTTCGAGCTTCGCGAAATCGAGGATCATGTTCACAAGCGCGAGCAGGTGTTCCTGCGCCTGGTGGATCCGCTCGACGTCCTTCCGCTGCTCATCGTTCAGGCCGCCGTGGATGTTCTGCTGCAGAATCTCCAGATAACCTGACACCGCGTGCAGCGGCGTGCGGAATTCGTGGCTGAGACGCGCGAACAGCTCGGACTTGATGCGGTTCGCCGTCTCGGCTTCACGCCGCGCGGTCTGTTCACCGGATAACGCGAGCTCGAGCTCGCGCGTGCGCTGCGCCACGCGAGCATTGAGGGACCTGTTCAGTGCGTGCATGCTCTCTTCTGTTTCGCGGCGGGCGGTGGTGTCCCGCAGCAGCCAGCACAGCGATTTTTTCCCGTCGTGGCGATTCTCGAGCGTCGACACCGTGGCCTCGAGAGGAATCAGTCGGCCGTCGCGCACCTTCGCTTCGATCATCCACTTGTCGATCCGCTCGGCCGTCAGCAAGCCGAGCATGTTGGCGTAGAAGTCGGGCTGGGCGTGGCGCTCGATGAAGCCGACGATGGATTTACCGACGAGAAGCCTCGCTGGAACGTCGAAGAGCTCGCCGGCCGCGGAGTTGATTTCTTCGATAACGCCCGTCTCGTCGGTTACGAGATAAGGATCGGGCGCAAAATCGAAGAGCGTCAGGTAGCGGTTTCGCTGGACCTCGAGCATCCGCTGTGCCTCGACGAGCACGGCGTGCTGCGCGCGCAGCTGCTCCTCCGCTACGCTTAGCTCTTCGTACGCGACGAGCAAATGCTCGTGATTATCCTTTAGAGTTTCGGGCGCGGTTCCGTCGTAACGCGCACGATCGGGTGCACGCTGAATTTCGACGGACTCCGAGAACTGGTCGTTGTCGGGCCTATCGGAAGTGGGGCCTTTCACCGTTTGTTCTTGCCTCGCGGGGATGCGGGGTAGGAAACAAATGACTATACCGCACATCCACACTAACGGTGAAACGAGATTTTGCAATAGCAAATTGCGCGGAGAGCTATAAAATCTGCACAACGCGTAACGAACCGTGAGCTATCAATGAGTACACCAACGACAACCGCAACGCCCTTTCAGGGAGGCGCCGCGAACACTCCCCCTGCGACCACCAGCGAGCAGGCGCACGCGCGCGAAATCCAGAACGCTGCTCGGGAGTTGCGTGAAGCGATCAGAAACAACGTCGACCAGAAGCTCATACAAGCCCAGGCTCAGGAAGCTGCGGCGGCGGCGCTGGCCCAGACTCGCGTGTTTCAGGTGACGCCACCAACGCCTCCGGAGGCCCCCCACCCTGTCGTATTTCGCCGGCCGAACGGCGAGACTTTCACTATCTCGCCGGGCGCTTTCAACAACGTCATTCCACCGCAGGTCGTCGACATCAGCATCGCCTTCTTCGTGACTTTGGCGGTGATCATCATCGGCCTGCCGATTGCGCGGGCGTTCGCCAGGCGAATGGATCGGCGCAGCGCGGGAGGACAAATGTCGTCGGACATGGGCGCGCAGATCGCGCACCTGAATCAGGCCGTCGATGCAATCGCCGTGGAGGTGGAGCGCATCTCTGAGGGCCAGCGCTACACGACGCGGCTACTGACCGAGCAGCGCGAAGCATCGCATCAGACGCTGCCGTCAGCCGTCAACCGGTGATGCGGGCAACACCAGATCAAACGTGCTGCCTTTTCCCGGCGTACTCTGAACGGTCACATCGCCACCAAGCAGCCTCGCCAGACTCCGACTGACGCTCAGACCGAGTCCTGTGCCTCCCGCGCGGCGGGTTGCGCGCTGCTCGACCTGCCAGAACGGATCGAAGATGGTCTCGAGGTTTTCCGCAGCGATACCGATTCCCGTATCCGCGACCGACACAATGATCGATCCATCATTCTGCTTCGATCGCACGATGATTTCGCCGTCGTCGGAAAACTTGATCGCATTCGAGAGCAGGTTGATCAGGATTTGCCGGACCTTGCCGGGGTCGCTCACGAGCCGCTCACTACCAGTGTCATCGCGCAGCCTGAGACCCTTTGCCTGGGCGAGGGGATTTACCATGGTGATCGCGTCGCCGACTACCGAGTCGAGATCCATCTCCTCGCGACGGACCATTTCCTTGCCGGCGTCCACTCGACTGAACGTCAGCACTTCGTCGATAAGGCCGAGGAGGTGATCGGCGTTGGCGCGAATCCGCGACAGCTGCGCCAACTGTGAATCGTTGAGTGTTCCGCCGATCTGCTCACCGAGCAGAGACTCATATCCGATGATTGCGTTGAGTGGGGTGCGCAGCTCGTGGCTCATGGTGGCGAGAAACGAGGACTTCGCCTCGCTCGCGGCGAGCGCGCCCCGATAAAGCTGAGCGTTATCGATCGCCATCGCCGCGCGCGTCGCGAGCTCCATCGCCAGAGTGACGTCGGCCGAATCGTAGTGCCTCTCGTCCCGGCTACTGATAAGAGTAAGCGCGCCAAGCGTTCTTCCCCGCGCGATCATCGGCACGATAAGGGCGGAACGGATCCGGAGCTCGCGCATGATGGCGAGATGGTCCGTATCCCTGGCGGCTCCCGTGATCATGTCTTCAGAGATATCCGCGTAGACCTGCGGCTCTCCGGAGCGGATGACGCTCCCGACACCGGTTGGCCCGGCGTAGTCAGGCGGATAGCGCTTGTTGAGCTCCTTCGCCCACTTCACCTTCTCGTCGTCCTGGTGCGCGACAACCACCTGTCGGATAGCACCGGCCTCGTCTACCAGATCGACCGCGCACCAGTCAGCAAGATCACCCACAGCGAGCTTGGCGACGGCCTGAAGTGTTTTTTCGTAATCGAGAGTAGAAGCCAGAATGCGGCTCGCATCGGCGAGCAGCTGCGAACCCATTTGCTCGCGTTCCAGCTCGCCCGCCTGCGACTCCATTTCCGCGGCCTGGACCTCGAGCCGCTCTGATTGGCGCGCGAGGTCGCGGTTGACCGCGTTGAGGTCGGCAATCGCTTCTTCGCGTTCTCTGACGGCATGCGAGAAAAACAGATTCACGAGTGCGCCTACGAGAAGCGCTGCGATGCCGGCTATTCCAACCGCTATGGCCGCCCTGGAAACACTGCGCCGCTCGGACAGCTGGCGCCCGCCGACCACTCTACGTTCCTCTGCCTGCAGCGCTGCGACGGTTCTGCGCATGTCGTCCATCGACCTCTTGCCGGCACGCATGCGCTCGACATCCGCCACGTTCGGCGAACCCTGCCTCTTTAACAGGATGCCCTTGTCGAGAAGGGCCAACCGTGTGGGGATAATGCCCTGAATCCGCGAAACGCGCTCGCTCTGGCTCGGGGAATCACGCACCAGGCTATGCAGCGAGTCGAGCCAGGAGTCTATGTCGTGTCGGGCGCCCTGGTAGGGCGCGAGAAAGCCTTCATCGCCCGTCAGCAGAAACGCGCGCTGCGCGGTCTCGGCGTCGACAGCCCTGACCAAAATGGCGTCTGCGCTCTCGATGACGGCATGACTGCGCTCGACTTCGCGTACGTCTGCGATCACGCTCACCGCTCGTTGATAGGCGAACGCTCCGACAAGGAAGACCAGCGCTGCGGGCACCAGAGCAATGGCCCGGCGCGACGCGGTCCCGAGACGA
>DATBXT010000300.1:0-4987 GCA_036514115.1 Gemmatimonadaceae bacterium | reverse complement strand
CAGGTTCTCCATCCGGTCCAGCGCGCGATTGCCGCCCGCGCTTGTATTGGATGCCTGTGTCACGATTGGTTCCGGGCGAGGGGGAGCAGTGCGCGCCGGGGCCGTCGCTGGCGACGGGGTCGCCGCCTGCGCGGGGGTCGGGTTCGATTTGGGCGCGCCAGCCGCGCGTGGCTCGATCCGCGCGGCGATTTTCCCGTTCTGGGTCATCGAGACTTCGAAGTTGCCATCCGCCGAGGCGTACTCGAAGCGGACGTTGCCCGCTGCATCGAGCGCATGCGGCTGATTCTGCGGGGCAATCTCCCGAACCAGGGTCAGGATCTGCGTGCTGGTGAGCGACTGTTTCATCACCGGCCGCGCGGAATCCTTGATGGTCACAGTGGCGATCTCACCTTCGGTGAGAACGAGTGCCGTGCCGTTATTGGTTACAAGGAGGTTGAGAAAGCGATCTAGCTGCGCCATATCAGTCCAGTGGACGAACGCGATCGATCAGCGAACGATTGATCAGGCGCGCTTCGTTGGATGTATAAAGAGTCAGGAACCGCGACTTCAGCGCGTTGAGATAGTCGAGCACGCGCGCGCGGTCGGGCCGCATCTCCAGGCGAATCGAGCCGAGGCGCACTTCGCCACCGACGAGAATGATCTGGAGCAGAGCGGTTGGGATGGGTCCTTCACTCGGGTTCTGATCCGAAGTGCCGTCATCAGGCCTGTTGGCCGCGACTTCTGCGACCCGTTCCTTGGCGATCAGAATCACTTCGGAGTTGGGCAGCTCGAATGGGAAGAACGGCGTGTCCGCGTTGAACAGCTCGGAAACATCCTCGAGCTCGAACGGACGATACGACGAGAGATGAATGAAAACGTGCCCCTTCATTTCCTCACCGGTCAGCATGGTGAGAATCACCGCTTTCCGGGTGGTTTCGATCCGGTACATGTTCGCGGTGTCAGTTGTGAATTGCATCGGCACGCGCGAGAAGGGTTTGGGTGGGAACTTTCGCTCGGTATTTAGACGGTTTTCTGGCCCCTGTAGTCACGGTTTTCCGAGGGGAATCGCACCTTTGTGACTAACTCGTCCGGCACCGTCCAGACACAAAAATGATGCTCCCTCCACCCTAGTGCCCGCCTGAGGCCAGTCGTACTTTCTCGTGTCCTCAACGGTGGATTTGACATGCTCGCTGGTTTCCCTCTACCACTGCAGCAGCGCAAGACTTACGACGTATGTATCGTCGGCTCGGGCGCGGGCGGTGGAATGGCTGCCTACCAGTTAACCAAGGCCGGCGCCAATGTCCTCCTTCTCGAAGCCGGAGGGCCATGGGACAACACGAAAGACTCTGTAATGCTCAAGATGCCTTACCAGTCACCGCGACGCGGTGCATCCACACCCGACAGACCGTTCGGAGAGTTCGACGCCTGTGTCGGCGGCTGGGACCTGGAAGGCGAGCCTTTCACCAACGCTGAAGGCACCGACTTCAAGTGGTGGCGCGCCCGGATGGTCGGTGGCCGCACCAATCACTGGGGACGAATCTCGCTGCGCTTCGGTCCCGACGATTTCAGGGCGAAGAGTCGCGACGGACTCGGCGACGACTGGCCGATCGGCTACTCCGATGTCGCTCCGTACTACGATCGCATCGACAAGCTCATAGGTGTCTTCGGCAACAACGACAACCTGCCGAACCATCCTGGCGGATATTTTCTGCCGCCGCCTCCACCGCGCTGCTATGAGCTGATGGTGAAAGATGCTGCGGACAGGCTGAACATCACCTGTGTTGCCGCGCGTCTCTCGATCATTACCAAGCCGCACAACGGGCGCATGGCCTGTCACTATTGCGGCCAATGCAATCGCGGGTGCCGCACCAACTCCAATTTCTCTTCGACCAACGTTCTGATCGCTCCCGCGCTCAAGACGGGGCGTCTCACCCTGGTGACGCACGCGATGGCGCACGAGGTGACCGTCGACAAGAGTGGGCGCGCCACCGGAGTCAGCTACATCAATACGAGAACTCGCGCCGAGAATCACGTGAACGCGCGCGTCGTTGTTCTCGCCGCCAGCGCGTGCGAGACGGCGCGCCTTCTCCTCAACTCCAAGTCGGCCAACTTCCCCAACGGTCTCGCCAACTCGAGCGGCCTCGTCGGCAAGTATCTCACCGACACTACCGGCACCGACGTCTCCGGTTTCATTCCGAAGATGATCGACCATTTCCCGCACAACGAAGACGGCGTCGGCGGAAACCACATCTACATGCCCTGGTGGCTGGACAACAAGAAGCTGGATTTCCCGCGCGGTTACCACATCGAGGTCGGCGGCGGCTGGAACTCGGCACCGTCGTATGGCTTCATGGGCGGCATTCAGCGTTATCCATCCGGCGGCGGCTACGGGAAGGATCTCAAGAACGACTACCGTCGCTATTACGGGGCACAGGTCTACTTCGCGGGTCGCGGCGAGATGGTGCCCAACGACAAGAGCTATTGCGAGCTGGATCCTTCAATGAAGGACAAGTTCGGAATCCCCGTCCTTCGTTTCCACTGGGAGTGGAGCGACTACGAGTACAATCAGGTTCGCCACATGCAGCAGACTTTCCGTTCCCTCGTCGAGGAGATGGGCGGCAAGGTTTTCAGCACCATGCCGCAGAAGGACAAGGGTTACGGCATCGCCCGCGGCGGCGAGATCATCCACGAGCTGGGGACGACGCGCATGGGGACCGATCCCGCGAAGTCGGTGGTCGACGCGAACTGCCGCGCGCACGACGTGAAAAATCTTTTCGTCACCGACGGCGGGCCGTTCGTGTCACAAGCCGACAAGAATCCAACCTGGACGATAATGGCGCTCTCGATGCGCACGAGTGACTACATCGCCAACGAGAGAAAAGGAGGGACACTCTGATGTCGACCCCAGACAACAAAGAGAAGGAGCCCGTGCAGCAGGCGAGCCCCGAAGTGCAACATTCTGGCGCGGAGCCCAACGCCGAGCAGCCTAGGAAGGAAATGTCCCGGCGGAACGCCGTGCAGCTCCTCGCCGGTCTTCCCGTGGCGGCGATGCTCTCCTGGCCGAGCGCCGAGCACGAGAAGGTCAGCCAGTACGTCACCAATGCTCTACGTGCCGCGGCAGAAGGCGCCGCCTACGCGCCGAAGTTTTTCACCGCCGCCGAATATCGGACGGTGAGAATTCTCGCCGACATGATCATTCCCAGGGACGAAAGGTCGGGCAGCGCCACCGACGCGGGCGTTCCCGAGTTCATGGACTTCACCATGAACGACCGGCCCGGAATGCAGAAGTGGATGCGCGACGGTCTCGCCTGGCTCGACGCCCAATCGAGTTCGCGTTTCAGCAAGCCGTTCGCTGAGGCGAGCCAAACCCAGCGCGAAGCAATTCTCAACGACATCGCCTGGCCCGCGCGCGCTCCTGCCGGGATGGCCGATGGCGTCAGCTTCTTCAACCGGTTTCGCGACCTCACGTCGTCCGGCTTCTGGTCGAGCGAGATAGGAGTGAAAGATCTCAGGTACATGGGCAACGTCTTCGCGCCAAATTGGGACGGCTGCCCACCCGAGGCGCTCCGCAAGCTCGGTGTCAGTTACGCGAAGTTCGACCGCAAGAAACTGCGTCTCACTCCCGACGCATCCTGACCGTAACCTTTCCTGATCGAATAACATGACCACAGAACGTCTCGGTATCGGCTTCGTCGGCAGCGGATTCAACGCGCGCTTTCACGTCCAGTCACTCACCTCCGTTCGCGAAATCGATGTTCGCGGCGTCTGGAGCCCGAACGAAAAAAATGCCGCGTCTACAGCGGCATTGGCGCGCGAGCTCGATGTCGGTGAGGCGCGGCCGTACAAGTCGATCCGTGACATGGTTGCCGATCCGGCCATCAACGCGCTCTGGCTGTGCGGGCCAAATCACGCCCGGATCGCCAACATCGAGGAGATCGTCGACGCCATTAAAAGCGGGGCAGGGACGCTCCGCGGCCTCGCCTGCGAAAAGCCGCTCGCGCGAAACGTCGCCGAAGCGAAGAAAGTGGTTGATCTGGTGAAGAGTGTGGGCCTCAACACCGGGTACCTTGAGAACCAGCTGTTCGCGCCTGACATCACTCGCGGGCGCGAGCTTGTCTGGGCCCGCGGCGCAACTCTGACTGGCCGTCCTTACCTCGCACGCGCCGCCGAGGAGCACAGCGGCCCGCATATGCCGTGGTTCTGGCAGGGCTCGTTGCAGGGCGGCGGTGTGCTCAATGACATGATGTGTCATTCCGTCGAAGTGGTGCGCATGCTCCTCACCAAACCCGGTGCGCCGCGCTCGTCCATCAAACCGGTTCGCATCAGCGCGCACATCGCTTCGCTCAAATGGTCGCGCGCGCACTACGCGAAACAGTTGTCCGCGACGATGGGAAAGGAAGTGGATTACACCAAACGTCCATCGGAAGATTTTGCCCGGGCGACCATCGAGTACGAAGGTGAAGATGGCGAGACACTGATGGGTGAAGTGACGACTTCGTGGAGCTTCATCGGCGCCGGTCTTCGACTCTCAGCGGAGCTCCTCGGCCCTGAGTACTCGATGTCCTGGAACACACTCGACACGAGCCTCAAGATGTTTTTCAGTCGCGAGGTGAAGGGTAAAGCCGGCGAGGACCTGGTCGAGAAGCAAAACGCGGAGATGGGACTCATGCCCGTCGTCGCGGAGGAGGCGTCTGTTTACGGCTATAGCGGCGAGAACCGTCACATGGCCCGTGCATTTCTCAAAGGCGAGAAGCCGATGCTGACTTTTGAGGACGGTCTGGAGGTCGTGAAGATCCTCATGGCCGCCTACATGAGCGCCGAAACCGGCCAGACTCTGGACTTCCCGCCCGATGGCTTGGAGGCGTTCGTCCCGGCAGTTGCCAAAGGCAGCTGGAACCCCCGCCACTAGCTAACTGATGAGCTTGACCCCATTATTCGTGGGGTCAAGGCGGCTGGCACGCGCAATGCTTACTGCTGAGGTAGCCGCCTTCGGGGATACTCACATGAA
>DATBXT010000299.1:0-9267 GCA_036514115.1 Gemmatimonadaceae bacterium | reverse complement strand
GAGAAAATTCAATCGCTGCCGTTCGTTGAGCGACTGCTGCTCCGAACGGGGCGGTCGATCGCGTCGGGCGCGTTTCCAGAAACCTGGCCGACGTTGTCCGAGTCGTGCGTCCGCACTCTCCTTGGTCGCGGTCTTCGCCTCCTCGGAGTGGACGCGCCTTCTGTCGACCCTCGGGACAGCAAGAGTCTCCCCGTGCACAACATGCTGTTCGGCGGCAACGCCGCGATCCTCGAAAATCTGGATCTGCGACGCGTTACTCCCAGCATGTACGAGCTGATGGCGTTCCCGCTCAAACTGATGGCGCTCGATGCTGCACCGGTTCGCGCGGTGCTGCGTCAGATCGTCGCTTAGGATCATACGACATCGGGGGTTACACCAGGTGCTCGGGGCCTGACTGGGGACAGGTGGCATATCCTATGCGCCACTCCGCTCGCTCTGAGCAGTAAGACTCGCACCAGAAAGAGAATCTGAATGCAAAGCGACTCAGGTCACACGACCTCCGTCTGGATGGGCACAACCGAAGTGCCCCAGTTCCAGCCCCTCACCCAGGACCTTCGTACCAACGTTTGCGTAATCGGAGCGGGCATCGCCGGCATGACTACGGCGTACCTGCTGGCGCGCGCCGGCCGTGCTGTCGTCGTCATCGATGATGGCCCGATCGGCGGAGGCGAAACCGGTAGAACCACCGCGCATCTAACTGCCGCCCTGGACGACCGCTACTACAACATCGAGAAGCTCCACGGCGAGGAAGGTGCGCGCCTCGCCGCGGAGAGCCACATGTCCGCGATTCACCGCATCGAAAGCATCGCTTCGATGGAAGACATCGACTGCGAGTTCGAGCGTGTCGAGGGCTACCTGTTCCTCGGCGGCAAGGATACGCGCAAAGAGCTCGAGAAGGAGCTCGCTGCCACCCATCGCGCGGGATTGAGCGACACCCAGATCGTTGACCGCATCCCTTTCACATTCTGGGACAGCGGGCCCGCGCTGCGATTCCCCCGCCAGGCGACGTTTCATCCACTCAAGTACATCAAGGGACTGGCGCGCGCTATTCTTCGCGATGGCGGCCGCATCTACACCGGAGTTCACGCCGAAAAAATCGTCGACGGTGAGCCCGGCAAAATCACGACGTCGGATGGCCACGTCATCAGCGCGGACAACATCATCGTCTGCACCAACACTCCGGTGAACGACTGGCTGATTATTCACAGCAAACAGGCCGCCTACCGTACCTACGTGATCGCTGCGCGTGTTCCAAAAGGCGCGGTGCCCCATGGTTTGTACTGGGACACGCCCGACCCGTACCACTACATCCGCCTTCAGCCGGCCGAGGACAAGACCGGTCGCGAGCTCGACTACGAGTTCCTCATCATCGGCGGTGAAGATCACAAGACCGGCCAGGCGAAGGACACCGACGAGCGTTTCGACTGCCTCGAGCAATGGGCGCGCGAGCGATTCCCAATGATCGAGCAGATCGAATACCGGTGGTCAGGACAAGTGATGGAGCCTGTCGATTACATGGCGTACATCGGCAAGAATCCCGGCAGCGATCAGCACATCTGGGTGGCAACGGGCGATTCAGGCAACGGCATGACCCACGGCACCATCGCCGGCATAATTCTCAACGAGCTCGTACAGGGACGCAGGCACCAGTGGGCAAAGCTGTACGATCCCTCGCGCGTGAAGCTCAAGGCGAGTGCGGAGTACGTCAAGGAAAACGTCAACGTCGCCGAGCAGTACAAGGATTATTTCACCAAGGGTGAAACCGACGATGTGGACGCGATCAAGCCGGGCGAGGGCGCCGTCGTCGGTACCGGCCGCGGAAAAGTTGCCGTCTACCGCGATGAGCGGGGTGATATCCATCAGCACTCGGCGGTCTGTACCCATCTCTATTGTATCGTCCAATGGAACGGCACCGAGAAAACCTTCGATTGCCCGTGTCACGGGTCTCGCTTCGACCCTTACGGCAACGTGGTGAACGGCCCTGCTATAGTCGGGCTTTCTCCGGTTTCGAAGGGGCTGACGAAGGAGAAGGCCTCAGCGAAGCGATGACGCGATGGCGCTGGCCGTCGTCGACCAGATCGATTGCCTCTTCGTCGGCGCGGCCGTCGACAGTCAGTTGTACCTGGCCGCTTTGCAGTCCGTCCGGATTCTCGACGAGTATTTCATAGGTCGATGATCCGAACCGATACTCGATCGTGAACTCCTTCCAGCTTTCCGGGATGCACGGCTTGAGGAACAGCCGCCTGCCCCGCAGCTGAAATCCAAGGATCGCCTCCAGGCCGGTTCGGTACATCCAGCTCGCTGAACCGGTGTACCATGTCCAGCCGCCGCGGCCGACGTGTCCCTTCGCGGTATAGATGTCGGCCGCAACCACATACGGCTCGACCTTGTAAATGTCCGCCGCCTCCACGCTGTCGGAGTGTGTGATCGGGTTCAGCATCTGGAACAACTTGAAGGCGCGATTCCCTTCACCCTGCAGCGCCGTCGCCAGCACCGCCCATAGCGCGGCGTGGGTATACTGAGCGCCGTTCTCGCGGACGCCCGGCAGATAACCCTGAATGTACCCCGGGTCGTGAATCGTTTTGTCAAACGGTGGCGTCAGCAGCATGATCACCCGTGCGTCTTCACGCACGAGATGCGTGTTCAACGATTGCATCGCCTGCCGTGCGCGGTCGGGCCGGCCGGCGCCCGAGATCACGCTCCAGCTCTGGGCTATCGAGTCGATCTTGCACTCGTCGCTCGTTCGTGATCCCAGCGGCGAGCCGTCGTCGAAGTATGCGCGGCGATACCACTCTCCGTCCCACGCTGAATTTTCCACCGCCTGCACATAGGACTCGGCGATTTTCAGCAGCTCGTCCCGCGCCTGCATATCGCCACGCGCTTCAGCGTGCACCGCAAACTTCCGAAGCGTCGCGATCAGGAACCACGCGAGCCACACACTCTCGCCCTTTCCTTCGATGCCGACGCGATTCATGCCGTCGTTCCAGTCCCCGCTGCCGATCAACGGCAAACCGTGCGGACCCCTGGTGCTCGCCCGGCGTAACGCGCGGAGACAGTGATCATAGATGTTCCCGCTTTCATCCGAGACTTTGGGCAGATCGTAGATCTCGTGCTCATCCGGGTTCAGCTGCCGCATGGTCAGGTACGGCACGTCGATGTCGAGGATTCCGGTGTCGCACGCAACATTGACGTAGTGGTCGAGGACGTACGGCAGCCATACAAGATCGTCCGAGAACTTCGTTCGGACTCCGCGCCCACTCTGCGGATGCCACCAATGCTGCACGTCGCCTTCGACGAATTGCCGGCCCGCCGCGCGAATGATGTGTTCGCGCGCGACGTCGGGGTCCGCATACACGAAAGCCATCGCATCCTGCAGCTGATCGCGGAAACCGAAAGCGCCGCTGGATTGATAGAGAGCGGTGCGGGCCCACATCCGGCTCGACAGGGCCTGGTACAACGACCAGCGGTTCACCATCAAGTCGAAGCTGGGCTCCGGGGTCTTGACCTTGATGGTGTCGAGCCGGTCACGCCAGCTCTTCGCGTTCGCATCGACTGCCTTCCCGGCTTCCACTGGCTGCCTGTGACGCGTGATGATTTCACGCACGGCTTCCTCGCCTTCCGCGGCGCCCAGGAGCATCACGATGTCACGCGATTCGCCCGGCTCGATCGTCACACTGACCTGCAACGCGCAGCAAGGATCGATCGTCGCGCCGATGGCGCCCGATAATCCCGCGCGCTCCAGCGCCGCCGGACTGGATATCGTTCCGTTCCGGCCAAGAAATTCCCGTCGGTCAGCGGTATAGTACGCGACACGTTCGCTGATCGACGCAAATGCGACGGTGTTGGCAAACTGCGCGTCGAAGTAGTTCCGCGCGAACATCGATTGCGTCGGCTCGTCGAAGCTGGTACGAATCTGATATTGCGTCAGCTCGCGCGTTACGCCAAGCACCCACTCCAGGTACCACGTCAGTGTCAGCTTCTTTCGCGTCGTGGCGTCGTTGCGCAGCGTGAGCACGCTGATCTTCACCGGGTCATTCTGATCGACGCCGATCCTCAGCGAGCTCGCAACTCCTCCGTGAGTGTGATCGAACACCGAATAGCCGGCGCCGTGTCGAACTTTGTACGGAGTTGGCTCGTGAATCGGCAGCGCGGTGGGCGTCCACAAATCACCAGTCGAATCGTCGCGCAGGAAAACGCAGTCGCTCGACGGATCGCGCACTGGGTCGTTGTGCCACGGGGTGATGCGATAGAAGAAGCTGTTGCCCGCCCAGGTACATCCGCTGCCACCTTCGCTCACAATGAAGCCGGCCGCCGGATTCCCGACTACGTTCACCCACGGCGCTGGTGGCAGATCGCTGCCCGTCAGGTGAATCTCGTACTCACCCTCGCCGTTGAATCCGCCCAGCCCGTTGAAGCACTGGAGGCCGGTGCCCGGGTCGGTTGTCTCTGCGTGAATCGGAACTGTGCCGAGCGGCACGATGTCGCGATTCATGATTTCCAGCTTTGGGGGATAGCGGTCTTCGACCCCGGGGAATTCGAGGAAGTTGCCCAGACCGAGGCCGTCACAGTTCACTTGCACCCTCGACATTGCCTTCAGCAGCGTGATGTCTTCGGGCTTGAGCATGTCGGATCGGCGTATGAACACTCCACCGGGCCGATCGAGCAAACCCGCTTCGCTCGACGCCATCGCCGTCGCCAGCAGCTCGTCGCTCAGCTCCTGCATGTACGTAAAAGGATGCGTGTTGAGAATCACGAGGTCGCAGGTGATCCCCTTGAGCCGCCAATAGTGATGCGTCCTCAACAGCTGTCTGACACTTGGCATGCCGACCTGACTGTCAATCGTCGCGAGCAGAATCGGCCAGTCGCCGGATACACCGAGTGACCACAATGCCTGCTGCCCCAGCCTGTTCTCTTCGACCGCACTCTGGGCAGGACGGAAACCCGGATGTGGAAACATCAAATGGCCAGCCAGATCCTGATATAACGCCGCGTCAGCCGGCGCGATGCCGAGATCTCTGAGCTCGGCCTGAGCCTGGGCCCAGGAAAGATCGAGTGCGCGTCGTGCGCTGTACGGATCGTGATACAAGTCCGCCAGCTCCATCGCTCGGTCCTTCTGATCGGTTACAAAGGTCGTGAACGCGACGTGTGCCGAGCCGCCGGGCGGAATTCGTACCTTCACCCGCAGGGAAAATATCGGATCCAGCACTGCTCCCACGGTTCCGGACAGCTCCGCACCTTCGTCGAGAGCTTCAGCATTTCTGACCGAACGTCCGCGCCCGATGAACTTCGCCCTGTCGGTCTCGCAGGTGACGTCCCCCGTCTGTTCCGGACCGAACGCCACGACATGGGCGCACCAGATCGCTGCTTCCGTCGCCGAGCGCGGACGACGCGTGGCGAGCAGAGCAGCCTTGGCCGCGTCGAATTCGGTTTGCACAAAAAGATTACCGAACGCTGGATGCGCGCGGTCCGCCTCGGGCGGCGCGAGCACTACTTCGGAATAGCTGGTCAGCTCGATTTCCTTCGCCTGGAGCGACCTGTTGGTCAGGATTACACGTCGTACTTCCGCCGCGTCGTCGGATGCGACGGCGATCTCCGTTACTGTGTCGACGTCGCCATCCCTGCGGATAAAGGTGATGCGGTCGCTGGCAAAGAGAACTCGATACCACTGCGGCTCGGTGCCCGACGGTTGGTGCGCCGTCGACCATACATGACCCGTGCTCATGTCCTTCACGTAACACCACTGTCCGTAATTGTCGCGGGTGCTGTCGTGACGATATCGCGTAACGGCGAGATTGCCGAAGCGGCTGAAACCGCCGCCGGCGTTGGTGATCAGCGTCGTGTACGGCACGTTGCCCAGGATGCCGACGACTGGCTGCGGGGTATGCGGCGTCTCCACCTCGCGAACCGCGGGCTTTTCCATCTCGCTCGGCACTCTCGGTGCCGAGTCGCCTTGCACATCCTGCATCACCAGTCGGCGCGGAATGCGTTCCTGCAGTACAAGCTCCGCGGACCGAACGAGCGGATCGGTGTGGAAGCGGCGTGGCCAGATCTGCCTGTTCAGTGCATTGTTCAGCGCCACGATGCTCATGCCGATGTGGTGCGCCATGAAAGTGCCGACAACGGTTTTTCTCGAGCCGGGCGCTGGCCTCGTGTAGTCGAGTGCGTCGCGGAATCCGTAGGGCCCGAGCGCTCCTTCCGCTTCCAGTGTCGCCAGATTCTTGAGCGATTGCCGTGGCTCGACGAGCATCGCCAGCAGAGTTGCGTATGGAGCAACCACCAGCTCTTTGCTCAGACCCCGCTTCAACGCCAGGTCAGGTACACCGAAGCCGCGATACTGGTAGGTGTGCATTCTGTCGCGCACCGCGTACGCGGATTCGGAAACGCCCCACGGTACACCGCGCTCCGCTCCGTAAGCGATCTGTCGCTTCACACTTCCCTTATGCGTCTGATCCAGCAGAGTGAACGGGAAGGTCTGCATCACCAGCGCCGGCATCAGGTACTCGAACATGCTTCCGCTCCAGGAGAGGAGCGTTCGTGTGCCGGCGGTCGCGGTAAGGGATCGGCCGAGCCTGAACCAGTGATCCACGGAAACGTCGTCTTTGGCAACCGCCATGAACGAGGCGAGCCGCGATTCGGACGCCAGCAGATCGTAGTATGAGTTGTCTACCGCGTTGTTGCCGATGTGATAACCGATGGTGAACAGTTTGCGTTTTTCATCATACAGGAAGCGGAAATCCATCTCCACTGCATACGCGTGCGCTCGCTCGGCGATCGCGCGCAATCGCTTCACGTCCTGCTCGGTGCACGTCGCGTCCTTCATGATTTCGTAGCACGCTTGCTTGAGCGCGATCAGATGGCCGGCAAAGTTGCCGCTGTCCACGGTGGAGACGTATCCGGGCTCCAGGACACGCAGCTCATTCAGGTCGTACCAATTGAAGAAGTGGCCCTGGAAGCGACGCATTCTTTCCAGTGACCGGAAAACCTTCTCCACACGGTCGATCATCTCGGCCCGCGTTATGAAACCGAGATCCAGCGCGCTGACGGTGGAAAGCAGCTGCAACCCGATATTCGTCGGCGACGTGCGTAACGCTACGACTGGCTCCGGGTCCTCCTGAAAATTGTCCGGCGCAAGCCACTGCGTTTCTTCCGTGACGAACTTCTCGAAGAACGTCCAGTGTAGCCGCGCGTATCGAAGCGCTGCTTGTCGCTCGGTTTCTGTCAGGTGGATTTCGCCGAGAATCGCGGGGCGGCTCAACGCAAACGCGATGCTCGGACTCGCCAGCCATACCAGCACCAGCGGCAGCGTCGCCATCACGAAAACGAATCGCTCGTTTGCACTTGCACCCGGACCAACCGTGACGTGCAGTCCGACCAGAACGCTCAGCACCAGGCAAAGCGCGGCGACCGGCCACATCTTCCGCCACATCTCGAGCAGCGAGCCTGCACCCAGGGCGCGCTCGACCTGCGACGCAGTCTGCCACTCGAGAAGATTTCGATGGCTCACCCATAGCCTGTAGAGTGTGCGGATGATTGCGTCGGCGGATACCGCCGCCTGATGCGGCAGGAAGACCACCGCCAATGCGAACTGCTGGAGATTGGTGATCGCGTCGCGACCGACGGCTACGTAGTAGGCGAGCCACGACTGATCGCGAGGTGGACGTATCAGTGACATGCCGAGCGAAAACAGCCACGGGAAGGCGATCACCAGCAGTACGAGCCAGCTCCACTGGAGAGCCGAACCGGGAAGCAGCGCCCAGCCCGCCGCCAGCATCCCTAGCTGAAAGATCTCGACGACACTGCGTCGCAGATTGTCGAAGATCTTCCAGCGCGATATCGCGGAGAGCCGGTTCTGCATCGGCCCATCAGGTCCCGGGACGGACCTCTTCAGCCATCCCAGCAGCTGCCAGTCGCCGCGAATCCACCTGTGCTTTCGCCGGGTGAAGGTCAGGTATCGCGCAGGATAGTCGTCGTAGACTTCGATGTCCGTCGCCAGACCCGCGCGCGTCCAGTTCCCCTCTATCAGGTCGTGACTTAGAAGTGTGTTCTCGGGAAAGCGTCCGTGAGTCGCCTCCTCGAACGCGTCGACGTCATATATCCCTTTCCCGGTGAAGCTTCCTTCGCCATACAAATCCTGGTAAACGTCGGAGACCGCAGTCGTGTACGGATCGACGCCGGGATGCCCCGAATGGATCGACGCGAAGACGGAACGATGTGCGCTCGTCAGAGAGACGCCGACACGTGGCTGCACTATGCCGTAGCCTTCAGTGACGCGACCAATTCGATCGTCGTAGTACGCGCGGTTCAACGGATGCGCGATCGTCCCGACAAGGAGCTGCGCGGCGTCGCGGGGCAACACCGTGTCCGAGTCCAGCGTTATCACGTAGCGAACGTGCCTGAGCCTGCTCGTATCGCCGATGATAGTGGTGAAGGCGTCCTGCGCATCACCACGCATGAATTTGTTGAACTGCGCCAGCTTCCCGCGTTTTCTCTCCCAGCCCATCCAGACGTTCTGCTTCGCATTCCAGAGCCGGGGCCGATGGAAGAGAAAAAACACGTCCTCGGATGCATTCCGGTACTTGGCGTTCAACGTTTTTATGCCTGCCGACGCAGCAGCAAGAATTGCTTCGTCGCCCTCTCTGTGCTCCGTCGGCGAATCCGTGAAATCGCTGAGCAGCGCGAACTGAAGATTGGGATCCCGGTTCGCCAGGTACTGTACTTCGAGATGCTCGAGTGCCTCTTCGACCGCCCGTGTGCTGCCGAGAAGCGTCGGCACTACGACGGCAGTCATGTACTCTTCCGGAATCCCGTCGTCGCGGAGCTCGAGTTTCGACAGCAGGCGCGGTGGCATCAGCATCGTTATCAGCTGATTGATGACGCTGATTCCGATCTCGCTTGCCGGTATTAACGCGATCAAAGCGACGATCAGGCGTACGCCCGGCGACGCGTCGTCGATGGCGTTCAGGATCGTTGCCAGCGCCAGGGTTGTAAAGACGGTTATTCCGCCGAAGTAGATCGTGTTTGGATGACGCTGAGTCCACCTGTGGATCCACTCGCCCGGCGGCGGCGTGTATCCGACCCGTACTTCGAGTGTCCGGCGACCTTTGTCGACCAGATAGTAGCCGACATGTGAGTGACGCGTGTCGTTTGGGTCGGCAAGCTTGGCGAGCGAGAGGACCTCGCTCGCGATTTCTTCCTCGGGCCGTTTGACGCGTTTGGAGATGTGCTCGACCACGTGCCGATAGTGGTCGCGCGTACCGAACGTCATCG
>DATBXT010000298.1:0-18091 GCA_036514115.1 Gemmatimonadaceae bacterium | reverse complement strand
CGTACCACGTAATGCTTCCCGCGTCCATTGCGGTGGCCTCCACTCGCACAGGTGGGAGATCACCCACCGTCACAGTCGCCTCGTTCAGGCCCGGGGCCCCGAGCACCCACGCGACGGGGGCGTTGCCCACGAGGTCGGTTGTCGCTGTCGTGGTTGCCGGCGATCCGCCACCGCTGGTGACAGCGAACGACACCGGCACACGCGGTATGTAATTGCCGCTGGCATCCAACACTCTGATATTGAGGGCAACTGCCCAGCCGCTGACCAGTGTCTCGCCTGGCAGCTGCGTGGTGATTATCTGAAGTGGCGGGCCCGGCAGTGCGTCGGCGGTGAATGTCACATGCGTTGTGTTTCTTGCCTCGATCGCCCACAGCGTATTCGGCGCTGCTCCTCCTCTTTCGGTCGCGCGTGGTCCGAGCACCCACTGGTCGACGCGGGCAACCCCGTTTTTATCGGTGACTGCCACTCCTGGTGTGACGGTTCCCGCGCCCTCGGCGACATAGAACACGACGCGCACTCCGGGTAGCGGATTGCCGGCGCCGTCTCGCACGACGACGGTTGGAGTGGGATCTACAGCGGCACGCGCCGTCCCGGACAGCGCCGTCGCCGAAACGGCTGCAATCGCGACGGATGTGTTTCCGATGGGTCCGGTGTTACCCTCGCTACAGGCGAAGCTCGACGCGCAAAGAATGATCGCGGTGGTGCTGAGAAATTTTGTCATTGTCACGGCGCGCTCCCCGCGCGTTTGTGATAAGTCCAGACATCGATGTTGACGCCGTCGTCGCAGCTGCTCCGGTCAAGAACCAGGTGGCTGCTGTCGAAGGAGCCAAGCTCCACGAAGCCGTAGGTATCCAGCGAGATCGACGATCCGTTCACTGTGTACTGGCCGAGTGCACTGGAGTGGCCGCCCCCCTGATAGTCGGTGTTCACAGCGAGGCGGCCGTCCGGAGCAAGACCAATCATGCCCGCCAAAATGGGGCTACTGCCCGGGCATCCCGCCGGCAGTTCGAGGTCGTACCAGGTGAACCGGGCCGGATCGAGGGCGAACATCCCAAGCGAAACGGGAGACAGGTCACCGGCCGCGACTTGCATTGTGTTGAGTCCGGGCGTGCCGAGTATCCATTGAGCTGTCAGCCTACCGAATTCGTCCGTCTCGGTGTTAACGGGTGTCACCGACCCAGCGCCGGTCCTGACGGTGAAAGAAACCGGAGAGTGAGGAATGAAATTTCCGATGGCGTCCGAGACGCGAGCATAGATCGCGACTGGCCAACCGCCGACGAGAGTGTCACCCGGCGGTACCTGCGTACTGGCGAGAATTCGCGCGGGTGGGCCTGGCTGCGCCGTCGCGGTGAACACCGCACGGGACTCCAAGCCGATCGTGTAGGCCCAGAGCACATTCGGGGTCCTGCCGCTCGCGGGTTGACTCGTTGCGACAGGACCGAGCACCCATTTACTGACCCTCACCGTACCGTCGGCATCTGTGACGGCTTCGAGTGGCGAGACGCTCCCACCGCCCGAAGCGATGAAGAATTTCACGGATACTCCCGGCAGCGGTTTACCGTTCTCGTCCTTTACCACCACGCTTGGTGTGGGATCCACCGCTGTCAGAACAGTTCCAGAGAGCGAAGTCTCCGACGTTGCCTGCACAACTGACTTGGGGCTCGGCGGCGGAGGCGTCTGCACCGGCGCGGTGCCCGCATCGCTGCACGCGACCATCAGCACGCTCAAAACAGTCAGCCGGAACCTCATTGTTCTCTCGCGTAAACGCCGTTTACAAAATCGGCGCCGACCATCACCTCGTTGTACATCACACTCATTTCGTCATTCTGTAACGAAGCGGTTGCCTCCCATAGCCCGACGATGTTGGCACCCTCGAACGCGAGCGTCACAGTGCCGTTTGAGGTCTGGTAATGACCGCCAAACGCGAAGGAGCCGAACCTGTTCTGAAACTGCAGCTCGAAAGTCCCGTCGTCGTAAAGAACGTACCGCGATACGGCGCTCGGGTCGGTCGGCGCGGCGTAAAGCCGGCTCTTTTCGTTGTACACGCTGCCGGGTCGCGTGACCGCCGGAAACGGCGATGGACTGTTGGGCGGTGTTGCCGGCAGTCCGTATGGTTGCGGCGAGCCTGATGGTCCGGCTATCCGATCCCCACCGCTGCAGGCTGTTGCCCCGAAGACGCCGATCGCGCCGATCAATAAAGCCGAGAACCTCATTTCTCCCCCGAAATTCACGTCGATGGCCTTGTTACGAGGCAAATTGGGGCGGCTCCCTCATATGGCAGTCAGGCTTAACTCAGACTTGAATCAGAGTTAAGTCAGAGATGCGGGTTCTTTCTTGATGGCGGCTCGCTCGCGCTCTAGGTTGGGGGGGTGACCCCCAGCCCTGAAGCACAGCGAGCGTCGCAGCAATTCTTTCTGCAGACGTTCGGCACACTCAGGCTCGTCGGCACCGCCAACGACACAGTTCTCGGGGATCACGGGCACCAGCGACGCCGCCTGGCGCTGCTGGCCATTCTCGCGGCTGCGGGCTCACGTGGCCGGAGTCGCGATCAGATCCTTGGCCTGCTCTGGCCCGATGCAACCCAGGAAAAAGCGCGTCATTCCCTGGATCAGCTTCTCTACGCAATCCGTAACGCGCTAGATGGACCCGCGTTCATCGGCGGCAATCCTCTGCAGCTCAACCCCGAGTTCATCGGCAGCGACGTCCTTGATTTCGAGAATGCGCTCGCCCGCGGCGAGGATCGGACTGCCGTCGAGATGTATCGCGGCGCGTTCCTCGACGGTTTTTATCTGACCGACGCCGCGGAATTCGAGCAATGGATGGAAGGCGAGCGCTCGCGGCTCAAGCGCGCCTACACAGATGCTCTTGAATCGCTGGCGACGAAATCCGACGCGGCGCGCGATTTCACCGCCGCTGTCGAGTGGCGGCAGAAGCTCGTCGATACCGATCCGGTGAGCAGCAAACACGCTGTCGGTCTGATCCGCGCGCTGATGAATGCGGGCGATCACTCGTCGGCTCTGAAATACGCGCAGAGCCACGAGTCGCTCGTCACCGAGCAACTGGGAACGAGCGCAGGTCCGGCGGTGGCAGCATTGGTCGCGGAGGTGCGCGCGCGGTCGAAAACCCGTCTCGTGGCGGCCGCGCCGGCGGTCTCCGACGAATCCCGTTTGACTCCCGCGCCGCAGCCGACATCGCCAGAGGTAGGCGGGGAAGATCGAAGTCCGCCGAGTCGCGCTGCGGAATCATCTCCACCGACGCGACGCCGCGAATTCGCGCGCTACGCTGTCGGCGTGCTGGCAATCGCAGCACTGCTCGTTGCGTCGCTATCCCTTCGGTCGCGCCGCGGCAATGCCGGATCTGCGGCGTCGAAAGGTCCTTCGATCGCCGTGCTCCCGCTCGTCAATGTCGGCGGTGATCCGTCGGACGCGGCACTGGTGGACGGGCTGAGCGAGGACCTGATGGGGGTCGTTGCCAAGATTCATGGGCTCCGCGTCATCGCCCGCACGTCCGCGTTCGCGTTCAGGAACAGCAATCTGGATGCGCACCATATCGCCGACAGCCTGCACGTCTCGGATCTGCTCGAGGGCAGTGTGCAGAGAGTTGGCCCGAGAATCCGGGTGCAGATGCGGCTCGTCGACGGCAGCGACGGATCCACGCGCTGGTCGGAGACCTACGACCGCGATCTCAGGGACATCTTCGTCGTGCAGAGCGACATTGCTACCGCCGTCGCCCACGAGCTCAACATCAGGCTCGGCGGAGCGATGATCGCAGCGCTTCGCCGCCCGGCGACCCACAACGTGGCCGCTTACGAGTTTTATCTGCGCGGCACCGATGCAGTTCTTTTCCGCAACGACAGCACCGCGCTGCTCGCGGTCGCGTACCTGAAGCGTGCCATCGCGCTCGACTCCAATTACGCCGCCGCATACGCCGGTCTTTCACGGGCCTATTCGACGCTCATCATCGGCGAGCTGGTGACGACCCCGCCCCAGGAGCTGGCTGCGCTGGCGAAGGCAGCCGCATTCAAGGCGGTGGCGCTCGATGATTCGCTGGCCGAAACCCATCGCTCGCTCGGCCTGGTGATGGAGACGGTCTACGATTTCAAAACGGCGGAGAAGGAGCTCACCGAGTCCGCACGGATGGATCCGAGCGAGCCGCGCACCCATGTCGCGCTGGCAACGCTCTACCACTGGAGGCAGCGCCCACCTGAGGCGCTGGCCGAAGCAAATCGCGCGCTAGAAAGCGATCCGTTGTCTCCAAGCGCCCATGTGGAAGTCGCGCTCGCACTGTGCACGAACGGCCGATACGCAGAAGGGCTCGCCGAGCTTAAAACGGTGATGGCTGTGCAGCCGCCGTTGTTTCGCACGCCCCTCTACCTTGGCTTCTGCTACGGAATGCAGAAAAACTGGCCGGCCGCCATCGCAGCGTTCCGGCAAAGCCGAGGCATACGTGCGCGCGCTTACCTGGGGTATGCGCTGGGACGCGCGGGGCAGCGACAGGAAGCCATGACCATTCTCGAGGAGCTGATGGAGCGCGCCAAGCGTAGTAATTCCGTCGCCGCCTTCGAGGTGGCGGTGGTCGAGGCGGGGCTGCGCGACAACGATGCGGCGTTTGCCTGGCTCGATCGCTCTGTCGCCGACTTATCGCTCTCGGCGTACATCATGCTGCCGTTGTTCGACGAGCTCCACGCTGATCCCCGCTTCGCTCAGCTACAGCGACGGCTCGGTCTTCAAAGAGTGTAGCGCAATCCCAGCTGCAGCTGGAACGACGACTCGGCGGGCACTGCCGTCCATCGCGGCGCGGATGTATCGAAGCGAAATATCGAATGTGACTGGTCGATGGTACCCGGGGTCTGGCCGACCTGATTGAGAAGCACGGGAATGGCTGCGTGTCGGAGACCCCAGCGATCGTTCAACAGGTTCAGCACGTTCAGCGCATCGAGCTGGAATTCCAGGTGATGTCCTGACAGCGGCACTGATTGCCTGACCGTCGCACTGGTGGTGTTCGACCACGGCTCGCGGCAGCTGTTCCGCGCGAGAATGTGCCCTCGCTGACGGCGCAGACAGTCGCTGGTTTTGATCAGCTGCTCGAATCCCGCCTGCTGGATCTGGATCGTCTGCGGAGTGCCGGCGAATCTGATCTCGCTGGTATCGAACGCGTCGCGCGGCACGTAGATCGGGTCGTTGCTGTTCGAGCCGTCGGCATTGAGATCCCCGCGTCGCGAGGTCCCGGACGCGATGTAGGCGAACGGCCGCCCGGACTCTCCGACATAGTACAGGGCGAACGCAGTCCGCCACCGCGGGCGCGTGGTCGCGTAAGTGCCGGTGAGCACCACCCGGTTCGGGACATCGTTCGACGAAACGCCCAGGCTGAGATCATCGTCGCGGCCCGACAAAGTGCGCGCGCTGGCCCAGGCGGCAGTCCCCCGCGTATTCACGCGCAGCGGCGTCTGGGCGTCGCGCGCACCCGAATGGGTGTAGGAC
Organism: Gemmatimonadaceae bacterium; assembly: GCA_036514115.1. Lineage (GTDB taxonomy): Bacteria > Gemmatimonadota > Gemmatimonadetes > Gemmatimonadales > Gemmatimonadaceae > UBA4720. Next base: position 12,611 of record DATBXT010000298.1, on the reverse strand, counting down.
ACACTTCCGGTGACGCGGTCGGACACATTCTTCTCGAGCCTGGCTGACAGATCGTAGGATCTGCTCCTGCCGTTCCGGAGATCGATGACCTCGGAGAAGCCTTTCGAAACCAGACTCGAAGTCGCCACGCCTGACGGTGCGATCGAGCCGTACATCACCCGGCCGTTGCGGTCGGCAGAGCCCGTGGCGCGCAAGTTCAGGTTCTGAAACACGAAATCGCTGATGCCGCGACTGAGCACTCCCTCAGCGGTGAACAGCATCCGGCCCGGGAGCTCGGCCTCATAGGTGACCGATGCGCGAGCCATCCGTGCCATGCGCAGGTTCCGGTCGAGCAGGTCGATGTCTCCGGTCTGGGTGGACACGACGCCCGCCGAGTTGGCGCATTGTTGTGGGGGACTCAAATGCGACGGGTCGAACGCAGGCGCGGGACCAATGTCCGTCGTGGAAGATCCGCAGCGAAGCAGTCCGGTGCCGGCTCCATAACTGGAAAGCGCGGTCTGCACCCACCCGAGCGGGAATCGTCCCGCGAAAATCCCGGCGCCACCCCGCAGGAAATGCCGCTGGTCGCCGGACACGTCCCAGACAAATCCCACGCGCGGCGCCAGCTCGACACGCCGCCGCGGCATCTGATCAGTCCGCCGGCCGAAAATGGAATCCACCGCGGCGTTGTAGGGAGCATGACCGTCGATCGCCAGAAGGTCGGCGCGAATTCCTCCAGTGATGGAGAGACGCGTAGACGCCTGCCATTGATCACTGACGTAGCCGGCGTATTGGCCGCCGTCGAGCGGTGCGCTGGCGCCGGAGCTGGTGGTGCCGACCTCGTAGCGATCCGCGATCCCGAGCTCGAAGTTGTCGAGACTCGCAAAGCTCCACGTGCCATAAGAGTTGAGAACGCCTTCCCGCCGCAGACGAAAACCCTCCGCCCCCACGCCCACGGTGAGCACGTGCGATGACCCGAGCGACAGCGAGAGATCGTCCTTGAGCCCGGTGGTCGCGGAGCGAAAACGCGTGCCCTGCGCCGTCTCGTGGGTGCCGGTGTTGAGTGTGATGGGCGTTCCGTTGATGCCGGGAACCGAGATGCGAACGATCGGTTGCTGGACGTCCACCACCGGATTCTGGCTCTCGCTCCGCACATAGAACAGCATCTCGTTTTGTCCGCCGCCGGCGCGCGGAAGCGTCGTGTGGAGCTGGAGCGCGGTCAGGTGCGATTTGGAGACGTTCGTCACCTGGTACGTAGAAAGCGAGAAAGTGTCGGGCGACGCGCGCGAGAAGGCGATGTTGTCGTTGTCGCTGTAGTTCGTCCACACCTCCGCGCGGCTGTTGATGGACGGCAACGACAGGTCCAGACGCGCGAACACATTCTGCAGCGGATTGCCGTTCTGCACCGGTCCCGATGAACCAGTGGCGAGACCGTAGCTGCGCATCAGAGTGTCCAGGCGGAAGAGGTTCGCTGCCGAGATGGGAACGGGGCGGCTCGCGGTCTGTGGCTGACCGACGTAGGGCCCCAGCGCGGGGAAAGCGTAGCGCTGAAACTCCGCCGCGATGAATAAATGCAAGCGGTCGGGCACGATCGGGCCACCGACGGAGAGTCCGGACTGCAGGCGATCGTAGGTGCTCACCGAGTACGGCCCGCTCTGGCGGGCGAGCTGCTCATTTCTCCCGTAAGTAAACGCTGAAGCCTGCACGGTGTTGGTTCCAAACCGCGTTACAGTGTTGACCAGAGCGCCGGCGAAGTCGCCGTAACGCGCGTCATACGGCGCGACCAGAATCACATACTCCTGCACTGCATCGAGCGGGAGCGACTTGGCGCCGGCGAAAGCCGTCGAGACACCGCCGCTAAGCGTGCGCTCGGACGCGCCGTTGATCAGAAAATTATTGAATCGAAAGCTGGCGCCTGCGGCGGAGAACCCCGGATTGGGCAAGCTGACCTTGGTGGAGATCTGCGGCGAGAGCGGGACGAAATCGTAGAGATCTCGATTGAGTGTGGGGAGGCGATGCAGCGTCGAGTCACTTATAGTCGTGCCGACGCCGCCGCTGACGGTGGCGGATGCCAGACTCGCTTTCGCCCCAACAGTAATCGCTGGCGCGAGCTGGGCGATTGCCGGCTTCAGCAGGAATTCCAGCTCACGCAGCTCGCCGAGCTGGAGGAATACGTTCACGCGCTCCGCGGGGATGAATCCAACGCTGCGCACCGTGATCGTGTACGGGCCGCCGGGATCGAGCCCCTCGATCACAAAGTGTCCGCGGCGAGCCTGGACCTCGGTGGAGAATCCAGTCGTCGTCTGGATGACGCGAACGCGCGCGCCTTCGATGTTCTGCGAGCTGTCAGAGTGGATGCTGCCGCGAATGCCGGCAGTGGCGACGCCCTGCGCGAAGGCGGTCGACGCCGAAAGGAGCAGCGCGGCGGTTGAGACGAGACCCGAGCCCACTTTTCTCACGCGACAAATATGGGGCCGCGTTTGGGTGGGGAAAGCGTCGACGAAAGCGGAGTAGCTGTCCTCGGGCCCGGTCAGGCGCTGTCAGTCCCCGGGTCCAGCTCCTCCCGACTCAATTGCCGGGATGGTACACTCGCTCTGTATGCAGCTTCAGCTGCGAAGGATAGAAGTACACCTCACGCAGATTCCCAGTGCTGTAACGCTGTGCCTCGTCGTTGAAGTGCGGTGAAGACGGATTGCCGCTCTCGCCACCCGCGGTGATTGCCCTCGCACGCACGCTGTCGCCGAACTCGATGGCGGCGACGAAGCTGTTGCCAGATGTGCCGTACCATTTCTTCGTTCCGGGATATGGCCGGGCACGGAACGACGCCAGCGATCCCCACTGCGCCGAAGTAAACGGAACGGGGATGCTTGGCGCAGCGTCGTCGAATTTCGGAAAGATGTCATCGGTGATGCGCTGGAATCGATTGATATTCCCCCACGGCGTCTGCCAGCGACCGAAATCCTGGACGAGTCTCGCGGTAGCTGCGGCGAGCGACTGCAAGCGCTCCGCAGCCGTCGCGCGTTCGATGACGTACGTCTCCGCCGACATCCCTGCCGCCGTGGCTTCGCTGCCGACTCGTTTGAACAGATCCTCGCCCCAGAAAACGGCGAGCGATGTCGGAACGGAGGTCACTCCCCACCGATAGTCCCAGCCGCGCAAGGCCGCGATCTGACCGGAGAGACTCGACTTGAGCGGATCGGTAGAGGAAAGTCTGTCGTAGGACTGGAGCAGTCCGGGGATCATCCGCGCAAAGGACGGCAGCCAGCTGTCGTACGCCGCCGAGATGAGCGACGCGATGGTGAAATCTTTTTTGCCGGGAAGAACTTTTAGTGCGTGGCGTCCGCGCGACCCTTCCTCGGTGCTGGTTTCCACGTAGCGGGGAAAATTCGCGCGCTTCGGGCTGTACGCACCGGCCGCGGTCCACGGCCAGTTGTTGCTGTTGTATACCCAGCCGTTAGGCGGATTCACAGCTTTGGGCGATTCGTCGACGGAAAGAACGCCGCGCCATTCAGTCCGCGGATCGCTCCCGTCCACCGGCCTGGTCCAGTCGAAGGACGTGTCGCGTCTGGGAATGAAGTTGGAGTGGAAATACGCGATGTCACCGTCCGCGTCGGCGAAGGTGGTGTTGTTGGACGAATTGGTGTGGAGCTCCATCGTCTGGCGAAACGATTTGAGATCGCGCGCTTTCATCCGCGTGAACGATTGAATGAGCGCGTCGAGCGGCTTTTGCATTAGCCGCACGCTCACCCACTTTCCGTTCTCCTCGCGGACGATGGGACCGTGATGGGTGTGAAAGATCGTGAAGGTCTTCTGGGTCATGCCCTGAGGCGTGCGGTAGCGAATGACAGCCTTGTCTTCCGTCACTGGTCGCCGCCCGGAGCCGTAGCGGTAAACGAAGTGATCGTTCTGCCTCGTTACGGTCTCGAGGTATTCGTCGATGTTGTCGGCGCCGGTGGACGAGTGCATCCAGCCTGCGCGGTCGTTGAACCCCTGATAAACGAAGAACTGGCCCCAGGTCACCGCACCATAGGTGTTCAAGCCTTCCTGGCTCGTGAGCTGAACTTCTGCGCGAAAGAAAAACGACGTGTGCGGATTGATGAGGAGTAGCGCGTGATGGTTGAGAGTGTTGGACGGCGAGATCGCGATGCCGTTGGAGCCCTGGTCGGCGGGCCGCGGGATGCGGGATGCGGGATGCGGGATGCGCGACGGCACTGCGAGCGCGACGTTCGGTCTGGCGCTGTAAAAGGCGGCGAGCTGGGTGAGGTTCACCGATTCGATGTCGGGGCCGATGCTGCCGTCGCTGAAGGCAAGGGGCATCCAGGGCTCGAAGCGGGCGATGACCTTTGGCTTCACGTTGGGATGCTTGTACAGGTAATAGTTCAAACCATCGGCCCACGAATTCATCACCGACTGCAGCCAGCGCGGTGCCCGCGAGTAAATCGCTTTCAGTGAATCCGGATTGTTGATCAACCGATACCTGAGGTCGTGATAAATCGCGGTATCTCCTTCCCACTCGGCGGCGCGCCCCAATGCGTTGAAGTAGTTGGTCTCGACGCGATTGAAGTCGTCCTCCGCCTGGGCGTAAAGGAGGCCGAACACCGCGTCCGCATCAGTCTTTCCCGAGATGTGCGGAATTCCCCAATCATCGCGGGTGATGGTGACGCTCTCTGCTTCGCGCGACCAGCGAGCGAGGTCAACCTGCGAAGGAGTTGTGGACGGGGCGGGAGTTTGCGCGCCGGCTGTCGAAGCGAGCGCTGCGCAGAGGAGAATCAGTTTGCTAACGGGTGTGGTCATACTGAAGAATAGCTGCAAGATCTCCGGCGTCGTCAACTACACACATTAGGCGAGCGTGTTGTTCGGCCGGTTGACCGCAACTAGCAAGGCCATTGAGAAAGGCCGGCGCCGAGGATCGAGAAAACGGGGACGGTGATTACCACCGAGGATTTATTGGTGATCGGGATCAAACCCAAGCCGGTGCCGACAGCCGAACCGAGTAATCCCAAGCCAAGTCGGTGGGCAAAGGAGCAGTGACTATTCAACCTAGGAGCTGCCGCGCCAAAGGCAGCGCCAACGGATCCCCCGATGGCGACTCCAATCACGAATTCCTTCAAGGCGGGATCATCGCAACCGCACGGGCTGCGAGGCACATGCGCGCCGACGAAGCCACCAGCGATCGCGCCGGGGAACCAACCAATCAACGAGGTAACGGTGCGTGTCGCAAAGACATTGTAGGTCGGGGCGGTGTCACCGCTTGCTGGACTCGGCGTCGATTGCGCTGTCACCTCCGGAGCGCAGAAAACTGTGAGCGCGAATAAAACAGCAAGAAGACGCATCGCGAAGAATTTAGGACCTAAACGCTAAGCACTCGAGATCCAACGGCCTATCCTCGTACTCCGCGGACCTGGATCTGTGTGGAACGATTCGGTCTGCGGAAGCGGTCGACGAGCCGGAGCTGGCACACCCGGCGACAATCAGCGCCGCGACGCAAGCCAACGCTATGCTGCGAGAGTTTGTCATCTTTGTCATCCGATGGACGGGGAATCAATGTCGGGTGACAGCCTGCAACTTTTGTACTGTTCCGACGGATTTACTACTCCTGCAGCGCCCGGTGCACAAACGAGATCGCGATCGATCCTTCACCCACAGCCGACGCGACGCGTTTGACGTTGCCGGCGCGAACATCGCCCACAGCAAAAACTCCCGGCCTGCTCGTCTCGAGAAGATATGGCGAACGCGATAACGGCCATTTCGCCGCCGCCAGCTCCTCGGCGGAAAGATCGGGACCGGTCTTCACGAACCCGTGCGCATCTAGTGTTACGCAGCCGTCCAGCCAGGCAGTACTTGGCACCGCACCCGTCATGACGAACACGTGGCGAATCTCGTGGCTTTCCGACGGCTGGCCGTCGGTGCGCCACTCCACGCTCTCCAGATGCTTTGCGCCCAGTAGCGCCGAGAGCTCGGTGCAGGCATGCAGAGTGATCGACGGAGTCTCTTCGATGCGCCGGATCAAATAGCGCGACATCGTTTCTGACAGGCCTCGCGTGCGGATCAGCATGTGAACCCGGCTCGCTGTCTGAGCGAGAAAAACCGCGGCCTGTCCAGCCGAATTGCCGCCGCCGATGACGACGACTTCCTCGCCGTCGCAGAGCTGGGACTCGATGAATGACGCGCCGTAATAGATGCCCACGCCTTCGAACTCTCCGATGTTCGGCAGCGGGAGCTTTCGGTATTGGGCACCGCTCGCGATGATCACGTTGCGCGCCTGCACGTCGACACCGTTGTCCATCGTCAGCCGGTACGCTTTGCGTGTGCAATCCAGACGAACCGCCGTCTCGGCGATAGCCACATCGGCTCCGAATTTCTGCGCCTGTGTATAAGCGCGGCCCGTCAGCTCCTGTCCGGTGATTCCCGCTGGGAAACCGAAATAGTTCTCGATTCTCGAGCTGGCTCCGGCCTGGCCACCGGGAGATGCCGTTTCAACGACGAGAACGTCCAGCCCCTCGGAGGCGGCGTAGACAGCGGCGGCGAGTCCGGCCGGACCGGCTCCGATGATCACGACATCGCGGGTGTGGGTCTGATCGATCGCATCGTTGAAATGGAGGCAGCTCGCAATCTCACGATTCGACGGATTCCGCAGCACAGCGGTGTCGTGACAGATCAGAACGGGAAGGTCGGAGAGCGAGAACTGGAAGTGATCGAGGAGCTCCTGGACGCTCGAGTCGCGATCAGGATCTACAGACGTGTATGGATGCGCGTTGCGAGTGAGGAATTCCTTGATGCGAAGCGTATCGGACGAGTGGTTGGATCCCACCAGCACCACATCGGCGAATCCGCCGGATATCAATCCAACGCGACGCAGCAGGAACGCGCGCACGAAAATCTCGCTCAGCTCGGCGTCCGTCTGAATGATGGAGAGAAGTCTGTCGCGATCGAGCTCGACGACCTCACCGTCCAGGCAGACGCGTGTCGTCACGAGGGACGGCCGGCCCGAAAGCATGGAGACTTCGCCGCTGAACTGACCGGGCCCCAGGGTTCTCACTCGCACGCCGCCGTTGTTGCGCAGCTGCACTCCCTCGATTGCGCCGGATAGCACCACATAGAGGTGACCTATGGGAACGCCCGCTTCCACCAGCACTTCGCCTGCGAGGGAGAGTCGGCGACGTCCGACGCGAGAAATACGCGCCAGCTGTGGCTCCGTTAACATCGGAAAAGCCTGATCGTCCTCGGAAACATTGCTGGGGACGAACCTCTCGAGGGGCGCAGTCATCGGGATGTCAGCAAAGGAGGCAACGGCATCAACCCAACGTACAGCAAGACACGGCGGTTGGGTACGTGATTATCGTTCGGTGGTCCACTCCAAGGAAAGATTTATGAAGCTTGTCGTATTTGGTGCCACCGGAAACGTCGGTCAGCGCGTCGCCGCCGAAGCGCTTCGCCGCGGTCATGAGGTTACGGGAGTGGTACGCGATCCGGATGCGGTTCAGTCGCCCGACCCGCGCGTGCGTATGGTGAAGGGTGATGCGACGAACGCCGAGAGCGTCGCACAGGTAGCGCGCGGCGCCGACGCGGTGGTGAGCGCGATCTCGCCGCGTCCGAACGCGCGCGGTCTTCCCGCGCCATCGCTCCAGGAAAACGCGCGCGCGTTGACGAAAGGTCTGCGCGCGGCCGACGTGAAGCGTGTGCTCTACGTCGGTGGTGCCAGCAGTCTCGAGGTTACGCCGGGCAAAGCGCTCGCCGACATGCCGGATTTTCCCGAAGCGTACCGCGACGAAGCGCGCGAGGGTCGCGAGGCGCTGGACGTTTTTCGGAACGAGGCGAACGGGCTCGACTGGAGCTATCTGAGTCCCGCGGCCGAAATCGCGCCGGGCAAGAGGACGGGGAAGTACCGCACAACGGACGATCAGCTGCTCGTCGACGACAAGGGCAGAAGCTTTATCTCGTTCGAGGATTATGCGGTGGCGGTGATCGACGAGCTGGAGAAGCCGCAGCACGTGTCGAAGAGGTTTGGCGTCGCGTACTAGGAGGCGCCTCGCGCGAAGCTCGCGCAGCTGCCAGGGTCAACCAAACGTAAAGCAGAAGGCCTGAACTCCGGGATCCATAAACTGGATCTCGAATTGTCGGTCAGTTATTCGACCTTGCTGGCGAACCAGCTGGTACGTTCGCTGACGTGTTACGGTGCCGTTCCCCTGGTCATCGATATCTGTTCCGTGGGCTGAACCCACCGGCCTTCCATCGACCTTCACGGTGAATCTGACTGCCTGCGATCCCGTCGGCGGGCCCATGATGAGATTCACGTCCCGCGCGTGAAAACGATATACCAGCCGGCCATTCGGTTTGTTGAGCACCGCGGCTCCTTCGTTGATCGTCCAGTCGCCCTCGAGCGCCCATTGATTGAGCGCAAGCTGGGACGGTATCGCATACACTCGCGACCCGTTTTGAAACGCGTCTGACGCGAACCCCTCGGCCTTGGCATAACCGAGATAACTCTCGGGGGATCGCAGCGTACCATAATCCGCCGCTACCTCGAGACCACGCGGACTGACTTCGACAAGCTTGTTGTCGGTCTTCCTGCCGCTCGCTCCAAGCAATCGCTGAATGACTCGCTCGGTTTCGTCATAGGCGCCTTCGCCGAAATGGTGGTAGCGAATGTTGCCCTCTGCATCAGCGATGTACACCGCAGGCCAGTAATTGTTATCGAAGGCGTGCCATACGCCGTAGTCGCTGTCCACTGCGATTGGGTAGGTGATGTCCATCTCCTTCGCCGCCCAGCGCACGTTGCCTACGTCTCTCTCGAACGGAAACTCGGGCGTATGTGCCCCGATCACCACCAATCCCTGGTCGCGGTACTTCTCTGCCCAGGCACGAACATAGGGAAGCGTGCGAAGCCAGTTCACACACGTGTACGTCCAGAAATCGACAAGCACGACTTTGCCACGCAGAGCGTTCGACGCCAGTGGCGGAGAATTCAGCCACTGCGTCGCTCCGCTTAGCGAGGGGAGTGTGCCCTGATTGTTGACCGCTGCGCAAGCCACCTGCTGGACTATCGATCCTATGACGCCGAGCCGCGAGGCAGCAAGCCCCGAAGCCGCAGTGCGAATGAAGCGACGCCGGTCGCGATTGATGGGAAGATCAAAGGGAGTCAACATCGATCACCGCCTGCGCAAAGGCGTGCGGATCTTCCTGTGGAACGTTGTGACCGATGCCGTACAGCACGCGATGAGAATACTTGCCGGTGAATTTGTTGGCATACGCCTTTCCGTCGGCAGCCGCTCCGTCGAAATCGCTGGCGACTGTAATCGTCGGCACGGAGATATTCGGCCGGTCGAACAGTTTTTGTTCGAGGTCGGCGTACTTCGCTTCGCCGTCGGCGATGCTCAATCTCCAACGATAATTGTGGATGACGATTTTGACGTGATCGGGATTGTTGAACGACGCCGCGGTACGGTCGTAGGTAGCTTCGTCGAACTTCCATTTGGGAGACGCGAGCTGCCAGATCAGCCTGTTGAAATCGCGCGTGTTCTGGGTGTAGCCCAGAACGCCGCGCTCAGTGGCGAAGTAGTACTGATACCACCAGCCCAGCTCCGCAGTCGGCGGCAGCGGCTGCAGATTCGCCTTGAGATTGACGAGCAGATAGCCGCTGACCGCGACGAGCGCTTTGACGCGGTCGGGCCACAGCGCTGCCATGATCGCTGCCGTCCGCGAGCCCCAGTCGAAACCTCCGACGATTGCTCTCTGGATCTTCAGTGCGTCCATCAGAGCGATCATGTCGACAGCGACGACTGCCTGCTCTCCGTTTCGAATCGTGTCGTTGGAGAGAAAGCGCGTCGTGCCGAAGCCTCGCAGGTATGGAATGATGACTCGATATCCTTTCGCTGCGAGAATCGGCGCGACGTCGCCGTACGCGTGGATGTCGTACGGCCACCCATGGAGCAGCACCACCCCCGGACCATTCGCCGGCCCAGCCTCGGCGTATCCGACATTGAGAACGCCGGCGTCTATCTGTTTGAGCGTATCAAAAGTCCGGCTCGAAAAACGCACACGAATCGGCTCCGGTTTGCGGATCTCGTCGATCGGAGCCTGGGCGATGCTGCCAACGCCGAATCTCGTTGTGGCGATGGCGGTCATCACGCTGCCCAGGAAAAGGCGCCTATCGCTGATCTTGCCGCGCTCTGGTTCGCTCACTGGCCCACGAGTTCCCGATCAAGACCGCAGCGATCGGAAGCCGTCGCGCATACCCTGGACGAAATACTCCGGCTGCTCCCACGCGGCGAAATGCCCGCCTTTCGGGAACTTGTTGTAGTAAATCATTTTCGAGTACGCTTTCTCCGCCCACGTCTTCGGTGCGGCGTAGATCTCGTCGGGAAAAACCGTCACCACAACCGGCAGCTGAACGTTGCGCGTGGTGAAGAAACCGCCTGGTGGCAGAGTGTGCGCGGTATCCCAATAGAGGCGCGCCGACGAGATCGCGGTGTTCGTCAGCCAGTACATGGTGATGTTGTCGAGGATGTCGTCGCGCGAGAGTCCTTCGCTCTGTCCGCCGAAAATACGTGCGATCATTTTCTGGCTGGCATCGTCGTGATCCAGAATCCACGATGCGAGGCCGATCGGTGAATCCACTATTCCATAGAGAGTCTGGGGGCGGAGCGACATCTCGTTGGCGTAGCCGAGTCCGTTCTTATAGAAGAAGCCGAGCTGATCCCAGGCTCTCGACTCGTCGGCCGTGAGGCTGGCCGGTTTCGGCTTACCAGCCTGGATGTCGGCGTCAATAGCGGGAGGGACGGTCGCCGCCATGTTCGTTGAGATGCCGAGCAATTCGGGAGCGGCCTGGAGCGCCATAACCTCGGAGACAGCGTTACCCCAGTCTCCACCCTGCGCAACGAACTTCGTGTAGCCGAGGTTCTTCATCAGCGTCGTCCACGCTTTCGCTATGCGCACCGGGTTCCATCCTGGAGCAGTCGGCTTGCCCGAGAAACCGTAGCCTGGAAGTGACGGTATCACTACGTCGAATGCATCCGCGGCGCCGCCACCATGACTGGTGGGATTGGTGAGCGGGTCGATGACCTTCATCTGCTCGATGAAGGATCCCGGCCAGCCATGCGTGATGATTATCGGGAGGGCGTTCTTCTCCTTCGACTTGACGTGGATGTAGTGAATGTCCAGTCCGTCGATGTTGGTGACGAAATTCGGATACGAGTTGATTTTCGTCTCCGCTTTGCGCCAGTCGTAATTGGTCGCCCAATACGTCGCGAGCGCCTGCATCGTCGCCAGCTGCACGCCCTGGGTATCATCAGAGACGATTTCCCTGTCGGGCCATCTGGTCGCTTTGATGCGACGGCGTAAATCGACGAGCTGCTCCTCCGGGAAGCTGACGTGAAGCGGACGAGCATCGGCGAAGTTGCCGGTCTGTCGTCCAGGTTCGCGCAGATTCTCAGTGATGGTTCCTGTCATTGCTTGCAACCTCCGTGAGAAACCGAGAAGACTCAGCTGGCTCGCGGCGACGGTTGCGGCGGCAGCGCCGAAGAAGCGGCGGCGATTCCAATCGGGCGTATCAGACATTGAGTCTCAGGGAAACCCCTAGTCTCGGAATGCGCGGCAGCGGCGTCAATGACCAAGCGTATGTTTCTACACTAAGGTCCTGTAAAGATTTGAAACAAGACCTGCGACGGCTGAGGCGAGAGCGAGAGCCCCGACGATCTCTTTACCGGATTACTGCCTGTAGATCGTCCCGTCCTTCATCACCAGCTGCACGTTGCGAATGGCGGAAATGTCTTTCGTGGGATCGCCCTTCACCGCGATGAGATCGGCGAGATAGCCTTCCTTCACCTGGCCGAGCTTGTCGCCCATGCGCAGCATCCTGGCGTCGATGGAAGTCGCCGAGCGTAGCGCGGCGAGCGGCGTCATTCCGTAGGCGACGAGCATCTCCACTTCGCGCGCATTGTCACCGTGAGTAAATACGCCGACGTCGCTGCCGTTGCAGATCGTGACTCCGGCGTCGAGTGCGGCCCTGAAGCTTTTCTTCTTGGCGACGATTGAGGGCGGATCGGCGTCGACTCCTTTCTTCCAGCCGCCGTACTGGAGGATCGCATCGCCCGCCGCGAGAGTCGGAACGAGACAGATCCCGCGATTCGCCATCATCCTGAAGACCTCGGGCGTTCCGTTGTCGCCGTGCTCGATGCTGTTCACACCCGCGAGAATCGACCGTCTCATTCCTTCGGGCGTGGTCGCGTGCACCGTCACCGGGCGGCCGGACGTGTTGGAGATCTCCACCGCTTCCTTCAGCTCGTCGAGCGTGAACGTCGGCTCGGCCTCACCATTCGGTCCCCATCGGTAATCGGCGTAGATCTTCACCCAATCCGCGCCGTGCTTGATCTGATCGCGCACCACCTGCGCCATCTGGTCGAGCCCACTCGCCTCCTGCGCGCCCTGGGGAATTTGGTCCTGGTACTCCGGAGTGAAGCCCGCCGGTCCGTACGCGCCAGTCGCGACGATCGCGCGTGTGGACGTGAACAGCCGCGGACCCGGAACGATTCCCTGATTCACCGCCTGCTTGAGTCCGACGTCGGCATACCCGGCCCCCTCGGTGCCAAGGTCGCGAAGAGTGGTGAAGCCGGCCATCAATGTCGCTTTCAGGT
>DATBXT010000297.1:0-20472 GCA_036514115.1 Gemmatimonadaceae bacterium | reverse complement strand
ATCGGCAGGGCGGCCGGGGTGCTCGGAGGAAACGCTTCGAGTACCGTCCGCGCATGAGCCGGATTGTCCAGCGCCGAAGTCCGATAATTCCAGTTCTCGAAAACCACGAGGACCTTGTCACCGGTCTTGTCGAACCGGGCGACGTACGAGTCTCCGCTCGCGCCGCGATCGAGACCGATGGGATTGGAGCCAAGCCCGGTAGCGAGGCTGACGAACATCAGGGCCCGGGTGGAGTCGCGTGGAATCTCCAGGAAGATTTTGCCCTGCTTCGCATCCAGATAAAGCGGAATGAACCCATCGCGCCGGTCCATCCCCGCGGTTCTGGATTGGATCGACGAGCCTTGAGCGGTTGCCACTGGCCTGGACGGATCGGTCGAAGGCTGAGATGGGGCCGATGCGCAGGCGCAGAGGCCGGCGAGCAGTACTGCTTTCAGGAGTCGGTGCATTGCGGGGAAGAGTCGGGGAAAGCGATTATCCCACCCGTCCCCGCGCGACGCAAGAGCGCCTACTCCTCGTATTCGTCCGACCCCTGCACCCAGAGAAAGGATTGGATGTCGATCATGTCCTTGGGGCGCAGATCGCTAAGATCCTCTTCCACCGTTGCGGCAAAGTCGAGGAGGTTTGAGTAAGTGTCCCAGTTCGGGCGGGACCGGTACTCGAACTCGAATCCGTATTCGCGCGCCGCCGTCCGGGTGACCATTGGCTTGAGGAAAAAATGATCCTCGGGCTGAGCAAGGAAGCCGAACACCGTCAGCAGTGGCCAGGTGAGCACGCGGGTTTGGCGTCGGGGCAGTGAAGCGACCGCCTCGCACCATTGCTCGAACCTGGCGCGCTCGCCGGCGCGGCCATAGAGAAACTCGTACAGCCCTTCGGCGAAAATTTTCGCGCCGGCGGTGGATTTAACGGCATCCCGCAGCGCCATTTTCTCGAACGAGAACAGCAGGTTGGTTCGGGATTCGATAGTGACCGCTCGGCGGGCAACGTCGGCGAAATTGCCCTCGGAGATCAACGCACCGTGAATCTGCTTGCTGAGAATCTCGTTCCAGCGTAAGTGCGCTTCCCATTTGTAGCCGCGCTCCCAATCGTAGTACTTGGGATCGTCGAACCCCTTTCGAAAGAAGCGAAGAAATTTTCGTCTGCACTTCTGTGGTCCCTTGTTTGCTTTCGCGGGAGCAACCGCCACTGCCATGTCCTCATCCTCCGCCTGACTGGTCACGGCGAGGAATTGCGAGGATCAGACCATGGGATTGGTTCGGGGCGTAGTGCGCAGGTGGGCATCCCGACGTTGCTGACTGTCGGTGTGGCGGGCGGGCGCGAGAGGTAGCGTCAGGGTGAACGTCGATCCCACCCCTACCTCGCTTTCGAGGGTGACATCGGCGCCCATGCCGCGCGCCAGCCCACGGCTGATCGCCAGACCGAGTCCTGTCCCATCGTTGGTGCGGGTCAGCCCGCGGTCCAGCTGGACAAACGGCTCGAAGACGGCCTCGCGTTTGTCGGCCGGAATCCCCGGCCCGGTATCCTCGACGTGAATCGACACCGATCTTCCCGCGGTAGTCGCGTACACCCGGATGCGGCCTCCCTCCGGCGTGAACTTCACCGCATTGGATAGAAGGTTGATCATGATCTGCCGAAGTTTGTCGGGATCGGTGCGGGTAAAGAGCCTGGCGGATGGCGACTCGGATTCATAGAGGAGCGATTTGGCGCGGGCCAGCGAGCTGACCATCGCATCCAGATCCCCCATGAGCGCGCGCACCGGTACATCGATGATCTCGAACTTCACCTCGGTCGCCTCGAGGCGGGTGAAATTGAGGATATCGTTGATGATGCCGAGCAGGTGCGCCTGACTGCGCTTGATCCGGGCGAGGTCCGCACGTTGGGCGTCAGTAAGTGGCCCGCGCAGCTCCATCTCCAGCAGGTCGACATAACCACCGATGGAATTGAGTGGCGTGCGCAGCTCGTGACTCATCACCGCCAGAAACTCCGCCTTCGAGCGGTTAGCCGCATCGGCCGCCGCCCATGCCTTTCGGGCTTCGCTGATGACGGCGCGCAGCTCCTCGTTGGTGAGCGCCAACTCGTGAGCGAGCTCTTTGGCTTCGTTGGTCTGGTGCTCGAGCTGCTCGGCCTGGCTCTTGAGGATGTGATTGCTTTCCTCGAGCGCAGCCATGTGCGCAGCCGCGATCTCGCGCTGCCGGGACATCCTGACAGCGCGAAACACCGCGTTGACCTTGGAGAAGGTGAATGGCATCTTCGCGCCCACAATTCGGGGTACTCTAAAGACGATCCTTTCCTGCCCCGAGACACGTGCGGAGTCAGACAATTGCCTTGGTGCGCTCTGGCGGGCACCCAACGCAGATATGTGAGGACGCGCGGAATGTTGCGACGAAGTTATCCACGCCGCCTGACGTGGTTTAGGATCACGTTTATCTTGCAGGAGCTTCAGACCCGGTAGCTCAGTTGGTAGAGCAACGGACTTTTAATCCGTAGGTCGTGGGTTCGAAACCCACCCGGGTCACTGCCTCTACCAAAATCCGCTGGCATTGTGGTGGGTTCACGGCTAGCTTGCCGCAATAAGTGGCTGCTTCCCGGAGGTGGAATGCGTCACTCTGGATTTGGCTACCTTGCCGGCCTTTTCGTCGCAGCTTCCCTCACGAGCTGCGCCACTTCCGCCTATCGCGCCCCCGAGGGCGCCGGCCACACTGACATCATTACCGAGCAGGAGATCTCGAAGTCTTCGTGCACGAATGTCTGGGATCTTCTCCGCAAGCGCGCGCGCATGTACAACTACGCTGAAGATCGCTACGGTCGGCCGAAGTTCATCACCACCAAACGCGGCGCCAGCACCATTGCGCTCGCGGGCTCCGATAGCCCGATGATTGTGATCGACGGCGCGCGGCTTGGTGATGTCGCTGCTCTTCGCGACATGCCCACGGATGCGGTACAAAGCATCGAGCTTCAAAGCGGAATCAACGGTACGTCGCAGCAAGGAACCAATGCTGTCGCGGGCGTGATCTACATTCACACCAAGGAAGCATCGTCGTCCTGAATGCCTCTATTCGGTGCGCAAAAAAAACTCCGCCGACTTTGGTCGGCGGAGTTTTTTCTTTCTCGAAGCTGGCGATGCTTATGGGACGTCCTGCTTGCACAGGCTCGGATCGTACTCCGGGTTGTTCTGCTCCTGGAAGGGAACAGGAACGTTGACGTCGGTCCCGTAGGTGCCGCCCTTGAAGTACGGTCCGTTCGGGAAAACAGAATTGACCGCTCGACCATACTGCCTGATCAAGCGCCGCATGTCGCCAAGCCGGTGCGAGGTGAGGTACAGCCAGTACGCCCTTTCCTTGAAGAGCTGATCCTGCTGGGCCGCGGGCGTGACCTGCAGCGTCAGCGGGGGCAGGGAATTCGCCGGGTATCCGCGCAGCGCCAGTAATGCTGCGTTGCTGCGAAGCGCATTGAGAGTATTGAGCGCACCGACGGCGTCGCCTGCGTTCAGTGCCGCTTCCGCCTCGATCAGGCGCGCTTCGACACCATCGGCGACAGTGATGCTCGATGACCGCAGCGGAAACTTTGCCTGCACCCACTGTACTGTCGTGCCGTCGAATCCCTTGTTGCCCTGTCCCGCGCGATTGGCAACGCTGTCGGCGACGCGTGGATCAAAACCCGCCGTCTTTACATTGCCCTCCGTCTGGTATGGCAGGCCAACGCCTGCTTCTACGTTTGCTTCGCCGAAACGAGCGACGCTCACCGTGAGGCCCCATGTGCCGTTGTTCTGCCGGCCCGTGGTCTCGGAGTGGACGTAGTTGTACTGGAACAGCGTGTTGACACCGGCGACGGCAGCGGCTGCCTCAGCGTACTTACCCTGATTGAGCAATGCTCGACCCTTGCCAATCTGAGCCAGTTGCTTGAGGGATGTCGTCAGCACCGTGGTCTGCGGAACTGCGAGAGCCTGGTTGAACTTCGAAACGGCGCTGTCCAGAAGAGTATTGGTAGACTCTGCCTTTCCGAAGGTGAAAGAGCCATCAGGATTGGCTTTGCTGATCGGAACTGCACCGCAATAGTTCTCGGCGAACAGGATGTACGACATTCCGCTCAACGAGAGAACCTCTGGAAAGCCGACGCTGTCAGCGGCCTTGGTGGCGCTGAGGCGGTAATTGTCCACCGCCAGGTCCGCGAACGACCGCGCGCGCGTCAGATCGAAGAAAGTGCCGATGAGACTCGTATTCGGCAGCGTCATCGCCCTTTGATCGATCTCGATGCGGGTCGGGAAAGTCTCCGTGTTGATCAATTCATCACTGAGCATTCCGGAGAGGTGTACCTGTTCGACATCGGCCGCGCCGCCGTTCAGCGCCACGCCGAAATTGCCTACGGCACCGGCACGCTGCGCCGGCAGAGCGCTGGCGCCCTGTAGTGCCTCCGGCCGTGCCACATCGGGGTCCTCGACTTTGAGAAGCTTGTCGGAGTTGCAGGCGACGAGCACGGCGAATCCTGCCGCTGTCGCCACGCGCGCCGGCGTGAGCCAGCGGTCGCGCAATGAGTTTCTATATCGCATGTGATTATCTCAATGGTTGAAAGTGGGCTCAGAAGTTGACCGTAAAGCGTGCGGTCCAGTTGCGCGTCGGCGGCAGCGTCAGGAAATCCGACGTGCTGAAGTTCGCGCCCGGAGTGGAGTTGATCTCCGGATCAAAGCCCTTGTAATCCGTCCAGGTTTTGAGGTTTCGCCCCGTGATACTCAACGACATCGCGTGGCCCAGCGCCCGCGTCATCGCTTCGGGTGACTGCACCGTGAAGGTCAGCTCGCGAAGCTTGGTGAAGGTGGCGTCTTCGATGTAACCGGCGTCGGTGCCGAGTGCCGCAGCGGCAACTGCTGCCGCCTGGTCCGCCAGCGGCTGCGTCGCATCGTACGCTTCGGGGCAGTTGAAGAAGGTGCACCGGAAGCGGCGGGTGTTATTGAACAGCTTGTACCCACCCTTGTGATCGAAAAACGCCGAGACTGTGAACATCTTGTTGAGCGTCAGCGTCGGCGTGAATCCGAACTGGTGCGTCGGAAGCGGATTGCCGAGGTAAACCGCAGTGTCACTCAGCTTGATTTCGCTGCGGGCGATGATGCCGTCGCCGTTCGCGTCGGCGTAGGTGTAGCTCTTCTGGAAATACGATCCCAGGGGAACGCCCGCGCGATGCTGCTGCTGGGTGTTCACGACGATCGGCGGCACCGGATCACCGGTGGGCAGAAAGCCGAGCGTGAGCAGCCTGTTCTCGTTCGTGGATGCTGTGACCGTGAAGTCGAACCCGACCCGCTGCATGTCGACAACACGCGCATTCATCAGATACTCCCAGCCCTTGTTGCTCGCCGCGCCAAGATTCTGGAACTGGGTGGTGGTGAGACCGAGCGAAGGCGGCAGCGGAACCGCGATCAGAAGATCGTCGGTGCGCTTGTTGTAGTGCGTGACCTCGAGACCGATCCGCTCATCAAAGAAGCCGGCGTCGAACCCGAGCTCGGTTTCCTTTGATTTCTCTGGACGCAGATTCGGGTTGCCGGTTCCACCGACTGTGATGCCCGGCACATCCACCCCGGCGACGGTTACAGTCTGCGCATTGAAGAACGTGATTGCGTCGCGGAAGTTCGGCTTTTGGCCCGACTTCCCGTTCGCGGCTCTCAAGCGCAGAGAGCTGAAATACGGCTGCTTCGGGAAGAAATCCTCTTCGTTGACGACCCAGGACGCGGTTATCGACGGATAATTGATGCTGCCGAAGTCCTGGCCGAAGGCGCTGTTCTTGTCGTTGCGAATTGCTCCGCTTATGAAAACGCGATCACGCCACGCAAGGTCCTCACGGATCAGACGGCTGATGGTCTTGTTGTCAGTGTTGACTTCGTTGACGGAGAAGCGCGCGCTCGCGCCGGCCAGTGACTCGGTGCCGCCGAGCAGCTTCGCGCCGAAGGCGAGTGTTCCTCTGACCAGCTCCTTGTTGAACAGGCTGCTCACTTTCGTCGTCGATTTGATTCCAGCGAACGGAGTGAAAGACGCCGATAATGTCCAGTTCGCCGTGTAGTTGTAAATCGAATAAGGATTCGACGTACGCTGACCATCCGGCAGCGAGCCGAAGTTCACCTTGTTAGGCGGAACGAGCTCGTTGTCCCACCGATTCAGATAATCCAGGCCAGCTACCACTGTGGCTGTCAGCCAGTTGAGCGGCTGATACGCGGTGTTGACCGTGCTCTCGAACCGGTTGATGTCCTGGCGCGTGTTGATGTTGTAGATCTGCTCCGGCGTGGCACCGCTCAGGTATCCTTGCGTCACCGGGCTGTTGCGTGCGCTGCCAAGCAGGCCGGCAGACACAATGCCGAGCGTGTTGTTGTCGTTCTGCGGCAGCCTGAGGTGATCGCTCAGATAGCTGGTGCCGACCTGGAGATTCCAGTTGTCACGGAGCTGCGCCGACACGTTGGCGCGTCCCGATGCACGCTGGTCGAGGCTCGACGTGAACACTCCTTGCTGCTTGTCGAAGTTCCCCGACACATAGTAGTTCACCTGGTCACTGCCCCCGGTGACGCTCGCGCCGTAGGCGCCGCGCTTTCCTGTGATGAAGGGACTGTTCGTGACGAGCGGATTGAAGCTGAACGCGGAGTCGGGAGCCTGAGTGCAGAGACCGCGCGTCATGCTGTCGAGCGTGCACCGCGCGCCGGTGGGCGATGTGCGCAGGTAGTTAGCCGGGTAGTCGGTCACGTCCTTGATGGTTCCCCCCTCGAGGAACGTCGTCCACCGTGGCTTGCCCGATCTTCCGCGCCTCGTCGTCACCTGGATGACGCCGTTGGCGGCGGCTGTACCGTATTGAGCAGCGGCTGCTGGCCCCTTGAGCACCTCGATGCTTTCAATGTCCTCGGGGTTGATGTCGTTGAAGCGTGATGGCACCTGACCGCCAACACCGATCGTCGTCGAACCAGTAGTGTTGCTCTGAGAGACCGGATTTCCGAACCGGATCCCGTCGACGACTATCAGCGGCTCGTTGGTCAGCGAGACGGACGTTGCTCCGCGAATGCGGACACGCGATCCGCCTCCCACCGTTCCGCCCGCCTGCTGCACGTCCACGCCGGCGACTTTGCCGGTGAGGAGCTGGCTGACATTCTGCGCCGCGGTGATTTGCGCCTCCGCTGGCTGCAGCGTGGCGACCGCGGATCCGATCTCGCGTTTGCGCTCGGCTTCACCGGTCGCCGTCGTTACGACCTGCTCGAGGCTGACTGCCGCCTGGGCCAGCGAGAAGTTGATCTCTGCGGTGCCACCGGAAGTCACAGTTACACCCTGGCTCGACGCCTGATAACCGAGTCGCAGCACACGCAGCTGATAGGTTCCCGGCCGCACTCCGGTGATCCGAAAGCGCCCGTCTTCTCCGGTTACGACGCCGCGCGTGGTGCCGACGATCTGGACCTGCGCCGATGGAACCGGCACTCGAGATGCAGCGTCCACCACTACGCCGCTGATTGTCCCCGCATCCTGCGCCTGGCCCGGACTCGCCATGCACAGCAGCATGGCAAGAGCCGAAAATCCGAGACGAAGGATGTTCCTAACGAATCGATCTGTCATACTCCCCCCGTTCAGCCCGAAGGCTCGCAAAAACGCGTCGCGGCGAGGTGCCGGGACGCCCGATAACGGCCGCGCGAGGCGCGCCGCGTAAGGCGGTAGGAAATTGCGGGTGCGTGCGGAGAGAGCGCGTAGCGAAATACGCGTAGCTATCGCTGTTTGGCGATGACATTGAAGCGGCCCCCCGCTGCTTGTAGGACAACATGCCAGCGGGTCGCGAGTGTAACTCGCGCTGCCACTCACGATGCGCGTCCAAACGAAAGTGGCGAACGCGCAGCGTATGCGGCTGGTCCCAGCCTTCGCAACGTGCACGAAGAGGTAGCAGACCCGCTACTTGTCCAATACTAAGGGGGGCAGATGGGGATTCAAGGCTTTTAGTCTATTTCCTGCAAATCACCCGGCGGATAACTTGCGCCTCCCGGTGAAGGCCTTGCGAGGAGCGGCAGGCCTCCTTGGCCAATACTATAGGAATTGTGCGGTGCCAATAATCGTGTGATGCCAAGGGCCAAATCCGATTCCCAAACCGATGTATCCCGCGCCATCAATGCCCTCCGGCGCATGGTGCGCGGCCTGCGCGCCTCGGCTGAATCATCGGAGCGCGATCTGAGAGTGAGCGCGGCACAGCTCTTCGTGCTGAGCGAGCTGTCGCAGCTCCCCGACCAATCGGTGAAGGATCTTGCCGCGCGCACCATGACCACTCACAGCACCGTCTCCGAGGTTGTGAGTCAGTTGATCGCCAAGGGACTGGTAGCGCGGACTGCCGATGCGTCCGATGGGCGCCGCGCGCTCTTGCGTGTCACCCGCCAGGGTGGAATGCTGCTTAAAAAGTCGCCACGGGCGATCCAGGAGGACCTGATCGAGGGTTTCGAAACGCTTTCACCTTCGGTCAGGCGCGCAGTTGCGAGCGGTCTCGAGAAATGGCTCCAGGCTTCCGGGCTCGGCGACGTTCCCGCGACTATGCTCTTCGAGAAGCCGGCGACGCGAAAGGCCACGAGCCGCGCCGGAAAATGAGTCGGTCCGACGCATTTACCTGACGGCGATTCCCTAAGGGTTTTTGTCGCTTCCGGGCTGCGCCGCGGCGTCCGCTGGCGCTGGCGTTGATGGAGGAGCGGGTGGCGCAGACGACTCTCCCGCGGGGTGGGTGCCGTTGGTTGCTGGCAAGGCCGACAGCTGTATTCCGCCCTCGACTTTACGGATCATCTGCACAAACGACCGGGCGATCTCCGGCTCGAACTCCGTGCCGGCGCGCTCCTCTATGTAACCCAGCACGCGCTCCGTCTCCCACGAATCGCGGTAAGGCCGCTTTGTGCGGAGTGCGTCATAAACGTCGCAGACGTGCACGAGGTTGCTCGCCTTGTGGCAGGGACGGTGGTAGTGGCGGGTCGGGTAGCCGTGACCGTTGATCATGATGTGATGCTCGTGAGCGACGGCGGCGGCCAGGTCGAGGCGACGGCCGCTCTCGATGATCAGTTTCGCGCCCTGGACCGGGTGGTTCTGCATCACCTGGCGCTCCTCGTCGGTGAGCTTGCCCGGCTTGTTCAGAATGTCCGTCGGGATGGTGACCTTGCCGAGGTCGTGGAGCAAACCCGCGATGCCGAACGTGCGAACGTCCTGTTGCGCCAGCTCCAGATGCTCGGCGAGCGCCATCACCAGCACGGACACGTTCAGCGAATGCGTCGTGGTGTACTCGTCGAACTCGCGCAGCTGGAGCAGGGGGAGAATCATCTCCTGATCCCCGTGCATGGCCATCGACAGCGAGCGGACCACCGCTTCGGCTTCGGCCAGCGGAAGCTTTCCGCGCTCGAGGACTTCGCGGTGCATCGACTGAATCGACTCCGCTTCTTCACCGAGCGAGTATGAAATCGTCGCGACCGGCACAGGGGCCTCGAAAGCGTCCTGGAGTTGTTTGTTCTCTCCCCGGATTCCGAGCGCGCCGACCTTGATTCCAGTCGGACGATTCGTCCGCGCTTCGGCGGAGTCGATGAAGGAAAGGGTGATGCGCGCCATCATCTCTTCCAGGAATTCCTCGTACTGCTGGCGCGTCACGTCCGCATCGAACTCCATCCGTTGGATCCCGGCCTGCGCGAGACGGTTGGCCCATTCCCAGTCTCCGATCTCGCGCAGGGAGGTGTCCTGGTAGATGGTCTCCTCCCCGAGGAATGAGAAACGCGGGTGAGGGTCGGCCTTCTGCAGATCGCGCAGGCACTGATACGACCGGTCCACCGCCCGCTCGCGAGCGGGGTGCCCGTCGTTGTACAGCGCCATCGTTGACACTGCCTGGCCGAACGAAACCAGGAATCGAATCGGATCGCTCACGCTTGGACCCCTCTCGGTGTGCCGGCCCGGGCGCGCGTGACCTTTTCGCGCACCTCGGGATCCTTGCTTTGTTCGGCGAGTCTGAGAGCTGTTTCAGCCGCGGGGTCGGTGCGCCAGTTGCTGGCGACCATGCTCAGAGCGGCGAGCATCTCTGGTGTCGATGGCCTCAGCTTCGGCCGGCGCGGCCAATGGGCTTCCGTCAGGATGAAGTGGAGGAACCACGCCAGGGTATCGGCGTTGTGCTGCTGCGCGACGATGCGGATCCCCATGGTGCGGAGCTGCGAATCCAGCTCCCCGCGATCCACTCTCTGCCTGATGAGATCGATCCCTGCCGGCGGACAACGTTCCTGAGCGACAGTCAGGCCGGCGAAAACCACGCGATCGTCGGCGTCCGAGAGCGCGCTCATGATGGTCTCGTCACGGTCGGCCGGGTTGCGCAGCAGGAGGCGCACAGCTTCGCGGCGCACCAGCGGCTCGTCGTTGTCGAGGAATGCACGAGGCGAGAAGCCGGTAGGCAGTGCGGCGAGCTTGCCGACCAGTACCAGCAGCTCTCTCTGAACGATCGGCGGCGAGCCGGCGATGCGCTCGGCCACCGCCGCACCTATGTCGTCGCCCAGTGACAGCAACAGCTCATAGAACTGTGCCCTTACCTTGGCATCGTCAAAGGAGACCGCGGTCTCGAGAAGCCCAGGGATGGCGATCGGCCCAATGCGTTTGACGAAGCGCGTGATGAGAGGGATGTCGAGCCGCGCCTGCTTGAGCAGCGATTCGAAAATCTTTTCGCCAATCAGGAAGTCCCATACCGGGGCGGCAGCCTGTGGGGTCGGTGCACGCTCGACGAGGTCGAGCAGCACCTCGGCCCGGCCGCTCTGACACAGGTCAACCATCGCCGCCCGGATCTGAGGTCCCATTGCTCCCACTTCGATCGCGATCTGGACCATTCTCTCCGGCTCGCAATCCGTCGGCACTGCGGCGTTGGATACGGGTTTGGCGCTCGCTCTGCCGGACATGGTCTGAAGCGCCTGCCGGTAAGCTTCGGGGTTCGGGTCGTCGAGCGACCAGTCATCGACGAGCCGTCGCATGACATCTCGAATCGTCGGATCGGTTCGCGCGCGCTTCGCGTCGCCGGATGATGGGTGGTGTGCCAGCTTCGAGAGCATGCGCAGCATCGAATGCGACACCGTCTGCCCCTCCGCCGCCGACGCCGCTTTCACCAGGTCGATCACCGCTTCGACGGTGATGCCCTGGGAGGCATCGAGCAGAAAGCGGCGCCTCTGCGTTTTATCCCCGCCCATCTCCAGGAGCCGTTCGAGAGTTGATGTCTTGAGGGAACCGACCAGTCGGGACACCCGGCGCTGCAGTCCGGCTGCTTCGGGTCCCTCAGCTGTCTTGAGCTCTTCTCCGATCTGAAGCAGGTACCCGACAATGACCTGGTCGTACGCTTCCTCGCGCTGGTGCTCGTCGATCGCGCGCGCGACTGTTGCCGGCTCGAGTGCCGCGCTCTCAGCCGCCTCATCACGCTTGGTGGGGTCGGACGTATCCGACACGAGGGCGGCGCGCGCAAGTCCGATCCAGAGCTGAGTCGCGCGACCGGCTTTCATCTGGTCCGCGCTCGGCTTCTCGGCGGGGTCCTCTTCAATCAGCTGCAGGCGGTCGTAAGTCAGCGGGAAAAACCGCACGTGCTCCCACAATTCGCCAAGACGCTCCGTGTCGTGGCCGATCGGCGTGGTGGAGCGGAGAGGATCGACTGCCAGCGCCGCGAGCGCCGATCCGAGTTCGTCACGGGTAATACCGCGCACAAGTTTTACCGCGCCGATGTGATGGTCGTGCAACCGCTGCGCGAGCTCTTTCAGCACCGGGTTCAGCGGGTCGGTTGCGACACCCTCGATTATCAGCTGCCTGCGTGCGACCCCGATGGAGAGCGACTCTCGATCGCCAACGAAAAGACTGCCGATCCGGTTGGCGACGCCGTCAACAGCGACGTCGAGGAGGGGATGGCTGGTTGGATAGATGGCGTGCTTGTTCAGTGTGATCGACAACTCGACCAGAAAATCCGCAAGCTCGCGCGACAGCGTCGCCACCGCCGGCTTGGGAGCAGGGGAAGCGCCGGACGGGGCAGCGGGTGCTGCCGGTGGTGCTGTTTGCGGCGGATTTGTCATGAAGCGTGCACGAACGGGCGAGGCTAATTTTTTACGATGTCAGCTGACTTATACTCGACGCGTTGGCGGGTGCTGACGTTACTCGCTTTTTCAGAGTTATTGGGGATGTCGCTGTGGTTCTCAGCCAGCGCTGTGACCCCCCAACTGCGGTCGATCTGGGGTCTGACGACTGCGCAAGCCGGCTGGCTGACCACCATCGTCCAATTGGGGTTCGTCTGCGGCACGGCGATGGCCGCCCTGCTGAACCTGGCTGATCTCGTCCCCGCAGGCCGCCTTTTCAGCGCTTCGGCACTCCTTGGTTCGATCTGGAACGCAGCCATCCTTGCCTCCCCCGGCTATCGGACGGCTCTAGCCTGCCGGTTTTTGACCGGCTTCTTCCTCGCCGGTGTCTATCCGCCGGCTATGAAGATGGTCGCGACCTGGTTTCGCTCGGAGCGGGGCCTCGCCATCGGTGTCATCGTTGGCGCCTTGACCGTCGGAAAGGCGACTCCGTACCTGGTGCGGGCCTTTCCGCACGTGGGCTTGCGTCCGGTGGTGCTTACATCCAGCCTCGGTGCGCTGATCGCCGCAGGGATTGTCGGCTTCACTTATCGCGACGGGCCCCACCCCTTTGCATCCCGCCCGTTCTCGTGGCACCAGGTGCGCGACGTGGTGAGAATCCGCGAGTGGCGGTTGGCGACTGGCAGCTACCTCGGTCACATGTTCGAGCTCTATGCGTTCTGGACCTGGATTCCTTCGTTCCTCGCGGCCAGCGTCGCCGCCAGCCAGAGAGTGCGCGCGCCGCGGCTTATTTCCCTGCTGGCGTTCACCACTATCGCCGTCGGTGGCTTCGGGTCGGTGTGGGGTGGCCTGTTTGCCGACAAACGTGGAAGAGAGCGGCTTGTCTCGATTTCCCTCTTCGTGAGCGGCGCCTGTTGTCTCCTGAGCGGCGTCCTTTTCGGCGGCCCTCCGTGGGTACTGGGAGCGTTGGCAATGACGTGGGGCTTTTTCGTCATTGCCGACAGCGCCCAGTTCAGCACACTCGTCACCGAGTCTGTCCCTGCTCACACTGTCGGCACTGCGCTCACAATCCAGACTTCGCTGGGATTTCTGCTGACCATGCTTCCGATGCAGCTCGTTCCTCTCATTGCCGAGAGGGTCGGCTGGCGCTGGGCGTTCGCAGTGTTGGTCGTAGGTCCACTCGCAGGAATCGCCGCGATACGTAGATTCGCAGCGGTGAGACGCGCCCCTGTCCGGGCCGCCAGCCTGGGTCTGTCAGCGTAACCCAAACCGGATCCGTCGATGCGAATGATGAACGAGTTCAAGGAATTTCTGCTGAAGCAGAACGTGATTGCGCTGGCAATAGCTGTAGTGGTCGGCACCGCTTTGAACACGCTGGTCAAATCCGTCGTCGACGGGTTCATCATGCCGCTCATCCTCGTCGTTCAGCCGGGGGGCAACTGGCAGACGGCGAGCTGGACTGTCGGTCCGTTCAAATTCGGCCTCGGCGGCTTCCTCGCGGCGCTCGTCAATTTCATCATCGTCGGCTTCGTCGCCTGGCGGATCTCCAAAATTTTCATCCGCGACGTGCCGAAGAAGGACTGTCCCTACTGCCGGATGTCGATCGATGCCGGCGCTATTCGCTGCCCGAATTGCACGAGTCAGCTCGCGCCCGCGTAGCTACCGCAGGTCGAGTGCAGCGCGGACCTCTGCGAACAGCGTATCGCCGGTGAACGGCTTCTGCAGATACGGAGTCGGATCGGCGGGGCCTGCTTGAATAGCTTCGTCTTTGGGGTAGCCGGACATGAAGACCACGCGTAGTCCTGGGCTGATCTCCCTGAGCTCCTCAACCATCCCGCGGCCGCCCAGGTTGGGCATTTCCACATCGGTTAGAACGAGGTCGATCTCGCCTACGTGTGCCGCGGCAATACGCAGCGCAATCGCGCCGTCCGGGGCGTCGAGGACGCGGTAGCCTTTCCGCGTCAGTACCCGCTTGGCCAGCGCGCGCACCGTCGCCTCATCCTCGACGAGAAGAATGGTCTCGGTAATTTCCGGAGATTCGTCTCGCGGATGCTCGGCTTTCGCGACAGTCTTCCCGCGAACGCTCGCGTCGGCAAGATTGGCATCGAACGGCTCGAGACGCGACGATGCGAGGAGTTGTCTGGCAAGGATCGATGCCCTCTTCGAAGCGGTCTGGATTTCACCCAGTTCCTCGGCGCTGGCAGGGTTCTCGCCGAGTGAGTCGAATAGGAACTCAGTATTGATCTGGATTACAGTGAGGAGATTATTCAGCTCGTGGGCGACGAAACTGGCGGTCTTGTTTGCCTCTTCGAGATCGCGGGTTCGGGCCGCCAGATCGGCTGTCGGCGAGGATTTGTCATTCGCGGTGCGCCGCGTTGTCTTTTTCAGAATCGCCTTCCTCGGTCAGTCAGTTCCGTTCGCAACTGCGCCCGTGCAGGAAAATAATTGGTTGGGCGCATGACCATCGATTACCGGATGATCATCGAGGCGGCGCCCGAGGCGATCATCGTCTACACGCCCGAGAAATTTCTCTTTCTCAACGAGTTCGCCGCCTCCCGCCTCGGCTCAGACCCGGCATCGCTGGTGGGCGAGCCGATCATGCAGTTCGTTCACCCGGAATCGGTTCCGGTGGTAATTCAGCGTCTGCAGGAGGTGACAAAAACCGGAGAGACGGGGCCGCCTCTCGAAGTGCGATTCGTTTCCAGAACCGGGGACGTCATCCCGTCGGAGATAATCTCCGTTCCGATCATGTTCGACGGTCAGAGAGCGCTCCTCGGTCTCATTCGTGACATCAGTCGCCGGGCCAACGCCGAGCAGGCGCTTCGGGAGAGTGAGGAAAAATTTGCCAACGCCTTTCGCCAGTCGCCGCACGGAATGGCGTTTGTCGATCCCGCGGGAAAGTTCATCAAAGCCAATCGCGCTCTCTGCGAGATGCTGGGCTACACCGAAACCGAGCTAATGGAGCTTCGCTTCTCGGACATCACACACCAGGAGGATGTCGCAACCGACCTCGATCAGCTGAAGCGCCTTGTGACCCGCGAAATCAGCAGCTACCACCGGATAAAGAGATACCGGCGGAAGAGCGGCGAGATGATCTGGGTCTCACTCGGCGTTTCGGCGATCCATGACGCGGTTGGCAATCCCATCTATTTCATCGGACAGATGGAAGACATCACGGCCCACCGCGAGAGCGAGGAAGCGCGGGCGAATGCCGAGCGACGCGCGGGCATCATGGAAACGACCATTGCCATCGCCCACGAGATGAATAATGTGCTGACGGTGCTGATGATGAACGCGGAGCTGCTCGCTCACGACGCCACGCCCGAAGAGGTTCCGGAAATTGCGGCGGAGATTATCGACGCGTCCAACCGCATCTCGGCGGTGGTGCGCAAGCTGCGGCAGGTTGGGGAGCCACGGTCAGTCGAGTACCTGGGGGAGGAAAAAATGCTCGATCTCTCGGAGGGGTCTGAGCCGCAGAGCGGCGACTAACCGGCCGTCAGATTCCCGACGGAAAAGTTTCCGGGACTTCAGTCTGTTCCCATGCTTCGGGCTTTTCGAGAGGCTCCAGTGCGCGCGTAGCGTCGAAATGATACACGGCGTTGAACTGGCGTCGCAGATCCGCCCGAAAATAGTGACTGAGTCGCTCCGTCTCCGGACGGTAGATCACACCGATGGCGCGCTCCAGTCGCGGCTTCGACAGCAACGGCGTCTCGGCCGCCGCACCATTCAGGTCGAGAAAGAACCGCTGGATTCCTGTCTCGTGAAATCCCAGCTCGTAGCTGTCTGGAAGTGCGGGCCGCACGGACTTGAGCTCACCGGGATCGTCCCAGTTCGTCGCCGCGATCACGGTGCCTGTGTAGGTGGTGAAGCCGAGGAGTACCGCCGATGATCCGTACTTCTGACGAATGAGCTGGCCGACGTTCAGCTCCCCGCGTGCTCCCATCTCGGTGGCCCGGGCGTCACCGAGATGCGAGTTGTGCGCCCAGATGACGATCTTCGGCTCGCGTCCGCGACTCTTCAGGTAGTCGGCGATCGAGTCGACGGTTTCAACCATGTGGGTGTCGCGGAGATTCCACGACGACTGCCGGCCACGAAACATCGACCGGTAATATTCCTCCGCATTCTTGACGAGGCGCGCGTTCTGCTCCGCGTCGAAGAGGTTCTCGGAACCGCCTCCTGCCGCATACTCTCTGGCTCGCCGCTCCATCTCGGTGAGCTGTTTTACGGCATCTTCCTCACATGAGCGCGACAGGTCGAAGCTCGCGACATATCCATATGCCTGGCTGTTTTCGCCGAAATGCTCGAAGCACGAATAGCGATAACGCGCGCGCTCGGCGGCCTCAGGATCCACATCCTCGAGGTATTCCACCACCACGGCCATCGACGTGAACAGACTGTAAAGGTCGAGGCCGTAGAAGCCGACTCTACCCTCTGCGCTGCGGCTCGAGTTTGCGTTTCGTAGCCACTCCACGAAATCCAGCACGACGGTGTTTCGCCACATCCATGTTGGAAAGCGCTCGAAGCCCGACAAAGCCGCGTTGGCATCCGGGTCGTCGCTGAGCCCCTGCACATATCGGTTCACGCGAAACGCGTCGGGCCAATCCGCTTCGACTGCGACGGCGTTGAACCCTTTCTCCGTGATTAACCGCTTGGTGATCTCCGCTCGCTCCCGGTAAAAGTCGTGCGTCCCGTGTGACGCCTCGCCGAGGAGAACGAACTGTGCGTCTCCGACCAGTTCGAGGAACGGCCGATGATCATTGTCCGAACCATCGAGCGCGTGAGCGAATGTGCGAAGGTCGCTAGCCGGCATACCAAGAGAAATCGCAACGAACGAACCACGCCTGCCCTGATTCGCGGACTATTTGGCGACGCAGTTCTTTCGCGGTCTGGCCTGTCTAAACGGCCGTTCGTACATTGCCGGATGCCAACGCGTGACATGGCTAATCTGCCCCTCGTCGGCCGCGGAGAGGAGCTCGCACTTCTGTCGAAAACGATGGATGAGGCGGCGCGAGGTGCTGGCCGGTCCATCTTTATCAACGGCGAAGGCGGGATTGGAAAGACGCGACTGGCGCTCGCCGCCGCTGAGCGCGCCGCCAAGAAAAATTGGCACGTAGCTATCGGCCGCGCCTATCCCGTGGAGTCGGGAGTGCCGTACGCGCTTTTCTCCGACGCATTCCTGTCGCTGGTCAGCAAGCTCGAGCCCGCAACGATGTCTCTGCTTACGCGTGGCGGCGCATCGGATTTCGGAACGGTTTTCCCTTATCTCTCTGCGCTCGGCCCCCAGGATCGCGCGTCCGCCGGGGCAGACCCTGCCGAGATCAAGGCGCGTTTGCTCTGGAGCTTCACTCAGTTTCTCAGCCGCCTTTCGAGCAGGCAACCGTTGCTGATCGTGCTCGAGAATCTGCAGTGGGCCGACGAGTCATCGCTGGAGCTTCTCCATTTTGTCGCGCGTCAGATAAGCGACCAGAGAATCTTCGTACTCGCCACCTACAACGAAGCCGAGCGCGACCAGAACCCCGTCCTGCGCAGCACCGAGCAATCCCTGGTGCGACTCGGCGTCAGCACGGTGCGGCGAGTGACTCCGTTGACGCAGCAGGAGGTGGATGACCTTCTGCGGCAGATGTTCGAGACCGATAGCGCATCCACCCGGCGGTTTGCGGCAATGCTCTACGATTGGACGCGTGGCAACCCGTACTTCATCGAGGAAACCCTGAAATCGCTCGTCGAGTCAGGATCGCTCGTGAAGCGCAACGGACGCTGGACCGGCTGGGAGATGGAGAGCATCCACCTCCCACCGACAATCAGGGAAGCCATCAAGAGCCGGGTCGATCGGTTGTCGCCGAACGCGCGGACAGTCGCGAACCTGGCCGCGGTGATCGGAACGCGCGCCGCACATGACGTGCTGGCGAAAGTATCAGGGCTCGCCGAAAGCGATACCATCGCGGCGCTCGAGGAACTGATCGCGCAGCGTGTGCTGATCGAGACCGGCGACGCGGATTCGATTCGGTACGACTTCAGTCATCCACTTCTCCAGCAGGTTTTGTATTCCGAGCTCGGGCAGGCGCGGGCAAGGCTGCTCCACGGCGTAATCGCGGAGGCGTTGGAGAGTTTGTACGGCGCGGCAGCACCTGCGCATGCAGACGAGCTCGCTCTTCACTTCGCGCGCGCGCATTCGGCGTCACTGTCGCGCAAAGCGGTGAGATATCTCCATGCCGCGGGACGCGCAGCTCTGGAGAAATACGGCAACCGCGAAGCAGCAAACTACCTGGCGGCTGCGGTCGATCATCTGGACAGGGATCCGAGCATCACCGATGCGCCGCGCGAGGAGATCCTCGCTACTCTGGCGCGAACCCGTCACCGGCTCGGCGAGTACGAAGTGGCGCTGGCGCTTTGGCAAAGGGCGCGGGACGATACCGCCGCTCGCGGTGACAACCTCGCCCTGGCGGATATCGAGCACCGCATGGGCCTCGCCTGCTATTGGAGTGGGAGACACGCGGATGCGTTAGCGCATTACGAAGGAGCCCTCGTCCACTCGGAGCACGCCGATCCGACGATCGCCGTCAGGCTGCGGCTGGCCAAGGGAATTGCACTCGAGGACCTCGGCCGGCTCGAGGAGGCAAAGGCTGAAGTCGAAAGCGCACTGGCGATCGCGACCGCGAGCGGAGTAGACAACGACTCGCTGCTTTCCCGGGTGCACCGGGCGTTGCTGCTCCTGTACACGTGGACGGGCCCGTTCGATCTCGCGCACGAACACGGTATGAAAGCAGTCGCACACGCGAAGGCGGCGGGACAGCTGATGCTCGAGTGGAGCGCGAACTGGTCTCTCGCCCTGCTCACTGGCGTGTCGATCGATGCGCCCGCCGTAGCCGCCCATCTCAGACGCGCCGACGAGCTCGCAGAGCAAATGCGATCGCCACTCCTGCCGCTTTGGTCGGGTGAGATATGGGTCCAATACCTGTCGGTAATCGGCGACTGGGACGGCGCGCTGGCGGTCGCCGAACGAACGATTGCTCAGGCCAACGCCCTCAACCAGCGCATGCTGCTGCCGCGGCTGTACGTGTGGTCTGGCCTGGTTTACCTGTGGCGCGGGGAGGAGCAACGAGCCAAGGAATACTTCGATCTGGCGTGGAAGATCGCCGGCGCCGAAAAAGCCGGATCGCTCGAGGGCGCCGGCGAACGCGCGCTGGACATTCCGTCGATCGTTCCGGCCCACATGGGTCTTGCGTCTTTTTATCTGGCGACGGGCAACCCGGCGGAAGCAGTGCGCATTGGAGAGGCGGGTATCGCGATCGCCGATCGCACGGGGTACGTCGTGTGGTCGCTGCAGTGGCTCCTGCCGGTGGTGGGTGAAGCGGCCTTGCTTGCGCGTGATTTCGATCGCGCCGCGATGCACTCGGCGAGAATGCGAAAGGATGCCAGCAGACTGAATCATCGGCTCGGCCTCGCCTACGCGGATGCCTGTGATGGACTGCTGATGTGGTTTCGCGACGCGAATCCCGCGGGCGCAATCGAGCTTCTTCGGTCAGCGGCAGAGCAGCTGGAGGCGATTCCGTTTGCGCCCCAGGCGGCGAGGGTCCGCCGAAAGCTGGCGGGAGCCTTGGTGGAGATCGGCCAGCGCGAGGAAGGGGCGCGGGAACTGCGGCGCGCCCACGACGTGTTGGCTCGTCTCCGCGCCGCGGATGAATTGATGGAGACCCGCGAAGAGATGCGCGATCGCGGCGTGAGACCGCCGCCCAAATCCGTCACCAGCGGTGCGGCGGGTCTGACTGGGAGGGAAATCGAAATTGCGCGCATGGTTGCCGGCCGGAAATCCAACAAGGAAATCGGAAGCGCGCTCCAGATCTCCTCGCGCACGGTCAGCACGCATCTGTCGAACATCTTCATGAAGCTGAGCGTGACCTCGCGCGGAGAGCTCGCCGATTTTGTGCGCCAGAACGACTTGCTCGAAGGGTAGCTTCCGGCGACCCCGCCAAGTGATCGAGTAAATTTGGCGAATGATTGACGACATTCTCGCCGAGCTCGAAGCCGACACCAGGCTCGACGTGGGAAAGCAGTTTGCCGCCGTGACCGCGCGTTACTTCGAATCGACCCGTCGTGGCGACGGTCAGGTCTCCACTCCGCGCAGTGTCGAAGACCTTGAGCACCGGTTCGAAGAGGATTTTCCCGAAGACGGACGAACGGTGGAGGAAATCATCGCCCGCCTGGAGCGCGACGTAATCTCAGACGCCAACAAGTACTACCACCCGATGTACATGGGCCACCAGACGTCGGCGCCGCTCGCCGTCGGCGTGTGGATGGAAAGCGTCATCGGTGCACTGAACCAGTCTCTGGCAGTGTGGGAGATGTCGCCCACGGCGTCGATGATCGAGCACCGCATCGTGGCTTGGCTGGGGAAGCTTGCCGGATATGGCGCCGGCGCGGGCGGGACGCTC
>DATBXT010000296.1:0-10103 GCA_036514115.1 Gemmatimonadaceae bacterium | reverse complement strand
GGGAAGGTTCCCCACTGGTGGCCCGGGGCCAGTCGTGACGAGCCGTCTCTGCGGACCGTGAAGCTGGCGATGTACTTGTCGGCGAAGTTGTAGTCAGCTTTTGCAAACAGCGAGAGCAGAGCGGACTTGCCACCGGAGCTGCTGGTGTTCTTCGTGCCTGGATCACCCAACGCGTCGTTGATGTAGCGTGAATCGAGCTGGGTGTTGAGCAGGTTGCCGATCGACCCGGTAAGGAACCGGTTGGTGCCCTGGTTTGCTTCCTGACCGACGAGCACGTCGAAGTTGTGGCTGCCGAGCGCCTTCACGAATCTGGCGGTGTTACTCCAGGTCCAGTCGAGGAACTGATTCGTGTTCTCGCTGAAGGCGTTGGTGAAGGTCGCTTCCGCCACTTCAGGAGCGGGGGGAGTGTAAGCCGATGAAGAGTTCTGACCGGTATTGAAGCCGAGTCTCGACTTCAGCGAGAACATCGGGTTGAAATCGTAGCCGGCGAACACGTTGCCGAAGAGATTGAGATTCTTGCCAATGTCGTCCTTGTGCATGTCGGCGTACTTCACCGGGTTGACCTGGTTGCCCAGCGTCGTCGCCTTGCCGCCGGCGTAGTTGCCGTTGATGTCGAAGACGGGGATCACTGGCTGCATGAGAATGTTCTTGCCAAGGATTCCGTCTTCGGCGTAGCCGCCCGGATCATCGGGGAGTCCGCCGTAATGACGCTCGAGGGACAGCGCCGCGTTCTCGCCGAAGTTGAACTTGCTGCGGTTGAACTGCGTGTTCGCGCGCAGTGTTCCGCGCTTGAAGTCGTTGAAGATCGCAGTGCCTTTCTGATGGAAGTAGCCAAACGACACGCGGTAGGCGTTGGCATCGCTGCCGCCGTTCACGTCGAGGTTCATGTCCGTGACTGCGCCGTTGCCGAAGACTTCATTCCACCAGTTGGTGCCCGCGCTGCCCGGCATGATCAGAGCGTTCGGATAGGAATAGAGCGACGCATTGACGGCGGTCGGTCTGCCGTAGGCGTCGGTCGCGGTGGCCGTTCCGGGCGCCGCAAAG
Source organism: Gemmatimonadaceae bacterium (assembly GCA_036514115.1). GTDB lineage: Bacteria > Gemmatimonadota > Gemmatimonadetes > Gemmatimonadales > Gemmatimonadaceae > UBA4720. The sequence continues at coordinate 9,059 of DATBXT010000296.1, read as the reverse complement.
ATGTAGGCGGGGACGGTCGGGTTATTGGGGTCGCCGTAGATGTTCGTCGGCACCGCCTGGCCCGCGTTCTCATAGCTCGCCTTCACCACTGCAGCGTAGTCGAGCGCGTTGGTCATGAGGATATCGTCATAACCCTTGACCGCGCTGGTGACGCCGGTTCTGACACGCAGTGTCGTCTGCGGCGGACCCTGCACACCTCTCTTGTTAGTCTCGATCAGAATTACGCCGTTGCTGGCTCTCGATCCGTAGATCGAAGAAGCCGAGGCATCCTTCAGCACCTGGACCGACGTGATGTCGTCAGGATTGAGGAAGTTCAGATACGACTCCTCGACGGGGGTGCCGTCGATGACGTAGAGCGGGTCGTTGTTCTGGAACGAGCTGATACCGCGGATTCTGACCGTGCTCCGCGCGCCCGGCGATCCGCCGGCCGCTACGGTCACGCCAGGCACCGCCGCGTCGAGACGCTGCAAAACGCTGGCGCCGGTCTGTTTCTGGGCGCTCTCAATGTCTACGCTGGAGACAGCGCCCGTGATATCACCGCGACGTTGCTCGGTGTACGCCGTGACCACCACCTGCTCAAGGTAGGCGATCTTGGCCATCGTGACGTCGACCGTGCTGCGGCCGGCGATGGTCGTCTGCACCGGACGTTGTCCGACGAGCGAGAATGTGAGTACCGCATCGGCCGGAGCCGTGAGCCGGTACTTACCACTCACATCGGTGACGGCGCGGGCGTCGCTCCCCTGTACGCGCACCGTAACTCCCGGCAAAGGAGCGCCGCCGGTCGAGGTTACGGTTCCGGCAACCGTTATCGGGTTCTGGGCGAACGCTGTGCTGCTCAACACGAACATGAACAGCAGACCCAGCCCGAACGCGCAAACGCCGCGCAGACGGTTCCAGATTGAGTGACTTCCAAACAGCTTCTTCTCCATGGTGTTCCTCCCTGTTGCGTGCATCAGTTGTTGTCCTCCGGTCGGTGCATTGACTTCAGGCCCTGCATTTCAATCAGCTGGCGGTACGTTATCAGGCGAACGTTATGAGCTTTGAGCGCATCCCTGAAACGAGTCGACGTGAGCGCGTCGAGCTCGCCCTGGCGGTTCTTGCTCATCTCGGGAAGGGGGCCTGAAGTGTTCATATCGACCAACGCGCCCAGCTCCGCGTTGTCGATCCCCACGTGCGTCACCACGAGATTCATTCCGGGGTGAAGGCGATCCAGCATCGCCACGAGGCTATCGGTTTTCGCTGGAGGCGCGGCGGAATACTGGGGGTCGTTGCTGGTGTCGCCGAAGTATCTCGACATTCCCAGCCCATATTCGCGCGCAAGTCGTTCAGTCAGATCGCGGAACTCGGGGTAGCGGACCGCCGTTCCCATATGGTAGTCCACGTAGTCGATCTTGAGCCCCGACCCGAGTGCGCGCTGAATTTGCGCACGGAGCTCCTTTTCCACTTCTCCTATGTCAGGGTGATTTTGGTGCAGATCCTCTGCTGACGGAAAGAAGTATCCGTCCTTATCTACAAGAGTCGGAACCGCCGTGCGTCCGAGCACCGGGCCCCAACGATAGTTCTTCCATTCGGAATTGAGAGTGAGATGGATCCCGACCGAGGTCTGGGGATGTCGCTTGAGCATGTCGACAGTCTCCTGATACCATGGAGTCGGAAACATCACGGAGACTGAAACAGGAATGCCGCTTTCGATGAGCTTCTCGAGCGCCATGTTGACGCTGTGGCTCATGCCGGCGTCATCGCTGCGAACTACGAGGTAAACTGGCGCGGGTTCCCCGGAGGGGTGCGTCGCTTTCGCCGCTTGACCAAAAGCGTTGCTGGGCAATGCGAAAGATAGGGTGGAACTTGCGAGCGCGATCGAAGGGCGAAGCAGTCGCGTACGACGAGCCTCCACAAGAGGGACAATCGGAATTGAAAAGTCTTACCCCCAACGTTCCAAGCGTCCGGGGAGAAGCTTGGAGACCCACTCTAATACGGCGCGTTATTAGAGTTGTCAAGTACATATTACGACACTGGTTTTTGCCTGTTGTCAGGCGGGAGTCATGTCGGTGGCGAGACGCAGCACTGCACAATTCAGGAATGGAGCGCCGAGAGGATGAGCCGCTGTCTCAGGCTGGTTGCCTGTTCCATTTTCGCCACGACTGTGGCGCTCGTCCCTCGATCAGTGGGGGGCGAACGGGTCGAAGCGAGAACGCCATCGATGCGCGTCGTCGGGTATCTCGCCTCATGGGGCGTTCGTTCGAAGGGGACCTCGATCGCCAATCTCCCTGCCCGGGACCTGAGCCACATCTTTTATGCTTTCGCCGACATTGCGAAGGATGGCTCCGTCACCCTGGGTAACTCGTGTACAGATGTCGGCGCCTGCGGCAGCGGGGCTCCGTGGCCCAGTGTTGCGCGTGGGAATTTCGGTGAGCTCCGAAAGCTCAAGGCTCGCAACCCACACCTCAAACTCTCGATCTCGATTGGCGGCTGGGGCGGGTCGGCAAGATTCTCCGACGCCGCTCTGAACGATGCGTCGCGCCAGCGCTTCGCGAAATCGGCGGTCGATGTTTTCATCCGTCGCTGGCCGGGACTTTTCACCGGCATCGACATCGACTGGGAGTTCCCGGTCCAGGGCGGTCTCAAGGGAAACACTGAGCGACCGGAGGACAAACAGAACTTCACGCTATTGCTCGCCGAGCTCCGGCGCGAGCTCGATACGCAGGGTGCGTCTGATCACCGGCACTACGAGCTGACGATCGCGGCCTCGGCGCGGCCGTCCGAGATCGCCAATCTCGAGGTGAGTCGAATCGTTCCGCTGCTCGATTTCATCAACGTGATGACGTACGACTACCATACGGGCGGCTCTATCGCGCACTTCAATGCGCCGCTCTATCCAGCCACGCATGACCCCACGCCCGAGCTGACCGTTGATGCCAGCATGCGGGCCTTCGAGACAGGCGGCGTTCCAGCTGACAAGCTGCTCGTCGGAGTGCCTTTCTTTGCCAAGGCATACGGTGGCGTCGCGAACATCAACGCGGGATTTCTTCAACCCGCGGGCGCACCACCAAAGGCCTGGCGCGACTCGGACGGTGACTGGCGTCGACTTTCCGTCACACGTCTTACAAACCGTCGGTACGTCCGCCATTGGGAGCCAGCCGCGATGGTGCCATGGCTGTACGACGCCGCGAGCGGTCTGTGGATTACCTACGATGACCCCGAGTCAGTGCGCGCCAAGGTGGATTACGTCCGGGCTCACGGCCTCGGCGGCGTGGTCATCTGGGAGCTGGGCGGTGACGATGGTCGTCTGATGCGCGCAATTTCCGGAGAGCGCTGAGTGGCCACAGATCTTTCGCGAACCTTTTCGATACGTCACTGTCGCGCCGCCGATGCGGAAATGATAGCCGCGCTGGCCGCGCGTCTGTTCACGGAATCGTACGGCCCGACTCATCCCGAGCCTGAGCTGAGTCGGTACCTCGCCCGATCGTTTCCCGCGAGCGGAATCCGGGCAGGTCTGCAAAATGACGAAGTTTTCCTCGTCGCCGAAGATGCGGAGGGGTCGCCGCTCGGTTACGCGTCCATGCGGCCGAGCCCGGAACCGCCGGATGGAGTAAGCGGTGAGCGCGCCGTGGAGATCATGCGGTTTTATGTCGACGGTGCTCACCAGGGGCGTGGTGTAGGCGCCGCGCTGATGGAGGAATGCTTCGACGACGCAGCAGGTCGCGGCGCCGATGTGATCTGGCTCCAGGTCTGGAAGGAAGCGCCCTGGGCAATCGGCTTCTACTCTCGAATGGGATTCACCGTCGTCGGCTCGACGCTCTTCCACTTCGGGGAGCAAATCGGACACGACCACATCATGTCGCGGCCGGTTGCGCCACGCTGACGCTTTCGGAGTGCCGGTCGAGCTCTATCTGTTTTCAGACAGAACGTGACTTCAGCTTTCGCAACAGTTTTTTTTCTTACCAACCTCGTGACTGCTCAGCTGCGCAAGCAGTCCTTTGGTAGTGAAAGTCCCCCTCCGAGTTCGCATCTGGCGCCGGTCGATTCCAATTGCGTGGCAGCAGATGCGATTCATCCAGCCAACAAACATCTCGCTGTCCGTTTCGGTCGCCGCTTTTAACATTCTCTGGCGCGGCCATGGGGTGATGAGAGCTTCGCCGCCAATCGCGAGATTCGGAGTTGTTTTCGGCGGATGCTACCTGATCACCACGTTTTCGGAATTTCTCTGGCTGATCGCGACCGGGCCGAAATTCACCGGCTTCGAGTCGCCTGTTCTGTCCGAGCGGAGCCTGCTGGACTCGCTGGACCCGCTGGTGGAGGAGCTTCGCGCTCTGCCGCCGACCCAGCTCCGCGACGAAACGTTGGAGCTGGCGAAGGAGATGAAAACCTTCGAGGCTGGATCAGATCGGGAGTTTGTCAACACACTCGCCGGAGTGAAGCCGTTGAGTGCGACGAGCGAAGTCGACCGCGATGAAGCGCTGGACAAGCAGAGCGCCGAGCTGTTCGAACAAAACCTTCGCACGTGGCGCACGTATCGGGAAATCTTTTACGGACGCGCGCGGGCTTTTCGCGACGAGCTGCGGAAGAGACTTGGAATCAGGAATTTGAACAGCGAGCCCCGAATCCCGGCGCTCGATCGCGCCGAACTCACCGGCGCGAAACCGATCGCCCAGGCCGCGGACTACCTGGCCGGATTAGCTCGCCGACTTAAGTAGTTCTTCGTCGGGCTCGATGAGATCTTCTTCGCCCTTGTCCTGACCGTCGAGACCGACCTTGATCTGCGACAGCGCTTCCGGGGAAATTCCGTGGGTCGCCGACAAGTTGAACTTCCGGCGCAGATACTCCTCGAAACTGATCCACTCACCGTCGTACTCGACGGAGCGCGTCCACGCGCAGAGCGTCACCAGGTTCCGGTAATGTTCGGCGCCCCGCGCCAGCACGAGCAGCGCGATCATCATCACGCCCAGCGCGCCGGCCAATCCTAACGACACCATGTCACCGGTGCGGAGCTCCTTCACCAGAGATTTCTGACGAGCGCGCAGAAACGATCCTTCGGCGCTGGTCATCGCCTGGAGCTCAGAGCGAATCGCAGTGAGCAGGCTGTCGCTATGCGCGGTTCTAACCGCTCCAACTGCCGCTTCGCGCTGACCATCGCGCGCCATCTTGATCGTGGAGTCGAGCTCGGTGAACTTGGCGCGTGACTGGCCGTCGATCAGAATGAGCCGTTTGAGCTGGCCGGGATTGTCGGCGACGAGTGCTCTCAGATTGGCTACACGCGCGCGAACATCGGTCTTTGCGACATCATAAGGCCTGAGGAAAGCCGCATTCCCCGTCATCACGAATCCACGCTGGCTGGATTCGGCTTCACTCATGCTTGCTTCCACGGTCGCCAGCTCGCGTTGGATCTCGAGGGTGTGGCTCACCCATTCGAAAGATTCGACGGCCGCGGTTCCTCCCTGCCATTCGAGCAGGAGCAACGCGCAGAGGACGACCGCCGTCGACGCCAGTCCGAATGAAATGAGGATCGGTCTGCTGTGGGGAAGCTTCATTTTTGTGACCTTGGTGCAAATCGTCGCGGTGGCCTGCTACCCTATAGGACGATTCACGGGGTGGGGCGGTATCTCGGTAATTGATCTCTTTAAAGCCTCTTAGTCGCAGGTAGTGTGGCGGCGCGCCGCAATGCGATATCTTCAGGCCGTGCCAACGCCGGCTCCTCCGCGCAAAGAAGATCTTCCGCTCCACGAGGACGTTCGCTGGCTTGCCGGCGCGCTCGGCCGCGTCATTAAAAGGCTCGAGGGCGAACAGGCGTTCGAGATCGTCGAGACGTTACGCGTAGCGACACGCGCCCGCCGCCACGACGAGCGCGGCGCCCCTGGTCTCGATGGAATTCTGCACCAGATCGACAGACTACCTGTCGAACAATGCGCTGTCGCCGCACGCGCATTCACTCTCTTTTTCCTCTTGATCAACACCGCCGAGCAGACTCACCGCGTCCGTCGGCGGAACGCTTACCTGGGCGGTGCGAAGACAGATCCACAACCGGCTTCGGCACGTTGGACGATGCGACAGCTGCGTGGTCTCGGAGTCGGAGCGGACAGAATCGAAGAAGCGATGTTGACCCTCCGCCTGCGGCCGGTTCTGACCGCGCACCCCACCGAATCCACTCGACGGACGCTGCTGGGACTGCAGGCTCGCGTTGCCGATGGATTACTCGCCCGGGAAACAGCACCCGCCGACGAGGTGAGGCTGATCGAGCAGTCGATGGAGGGTGAGATCGAGCTACTCTGGCTGACCAGCGAAGTGCGACAGGATCGGCCATCGGTCCTCGACGAAGTCAGCACCGCGCTCTGGTATCTGGAGACAAGACTGCTGAAGGCCGGGGCTTACATGCATGCCACGCTCGCGCTTGCCTTCGAGGAAGAGTTCGCGCGGGCCGCCGACGCTTTTCGGGTCGCGGTTCCGCTGCGCTTCGGCACCTGGGTTGGCGGCGATCGGGACGGAAATCCTTACGTCACGCCCGAAATCACGATCGCCACGGCGCGTCGCGCAAGCCATGTGATCCTCGGCCATTATCAGGACGCGCTGGAAGATCTCATCCGACGACTTTCGTTGTCGTCCGCCATTGTCCCACCGCTGCCGGCACTCCTGAAATCAGTAGAGGCTGACAGAAAAATTCTTCCTGACGTCTGGAAGAAGAATCAAAAGAGGAATGCCGACGAGCCGTTGCGTCTCAAGCTCAGTTTCATGTCGGCGCGGATCGACGCGACCCGGCGCCTGGTCGCGTCACGCGACGCCGGACGGCCCAGGAAGGAGCGCGCGGCATATCGCGACGCCGCGGCGTTCGAGAGCGATCTCGAGCTCGTTCGGAAATCCGTGCTGAATGCCGGCGCCGAGCAGGCGTGCCGCGCGATGGTTGATCCGCTGTATGCATCCGTGCGCGCGCATGGCTTCCACGGGTTCATGATGGATGTGCGCGACCACTCCGAGGTGAATGCCGCGGCTGTGAATGAGCTCCTCCCCCCGGCCAAAGGTGTGGAAGACGCCAAACGCCTTCGCTCGGCTCTGACGAACGGTCGCGCGCTGTTATCCGGGAAACGCAAGTTGTCCCCCGACACCCAGCGTGTCGTCGACACCTTTGCCGCGATCCGCACCATTCAGGACGAAGCCGGCGACGCCGCGGCGTGCACCTACATCGTGTCGATGACCCGCTCGGTGGATGACATGCTGAGGGTCCTGCTGCTGGCGCGCGAGGCGGGCCTGGTGAGCCTCGCTGGAAAAACCCCGAAGTCGCGCATCGATGTGGTTCCACTCTTCGAGACGCTTCAGGATCTCGAGAATGCGCCGGACATCATGCGCGCACTGCTCGACGATCCCACCTACTCGCGCCAGCTCGCCGCGCGAGGGCGGAAGCAGGAGGTGATGATCGGCTACTCTGATTCCGGAAAGGACGCCGGGATGATCGCCGCGTCGTGGGGACTCTATCGAGCCCAGGAATCACTGTCGGAGCTCTTCGACGAAGCCGGAGTGCGACTCACGCTGTTTCACGGGCGCGGCGGCAGCGTCGGGCGTGGCGGCGGCTCACCGGTTTACCGCGCGCTGGCCGCACTGCCGCCCGACACGACCAGGGGTCGCATCAAGATCACCGAGCAAGGTGAGATCGTTTCGCAGCAGTTCGGCTTGCTGCCCGTCGCGGAGCGTACGCTGGAAGTCAACGCTGCCGGTGTACTGTTGCAGGAGTTCACCGACTGGCGCAAGCGCGTCGGCGTGAAGGAAGTGGAGGACTTCCGCGACGTGATGGATCGAATGGCCGCGCGGTCGCGCGACGTTTATCACAAGCTCGTCTACGATGAGGACGCGCTCTTTCAGCTGTTCCGTATGGCGACGCCGATCGACGAGCTCGCCAACGCGCGCTTCGGATCCCGCCCGGCGTATCGCCCCGGCGCGAAAGCCGGAATCGAAGGAATTCGCGCCATTCCGTGGGGATTCGGCTGGACGCAAATCCGATTGATGCTTACCGGTTGGCTCGGTGTCGGGACCGCGCTGGGCGACGAGGTAGCGACGCGCACCGGCCTGCGCAGGGTTCAGCGGATGGCGGAAACGTGGCCGTTCGTCGACGACATGCTGGCCAAAGCGGAGATGGTGTGCGCCAAGACCGACGTCGAGATTGCGCGCGAGTACGTCCGCGAGCTCGGCGGGGATCTGAAGCTGCTCGATTCACTTGTCGGCGAGTACCAGCGCGCGGTCGAGGCGCTCCTTCTCATTCGCGGGCACCGTCATCTCGTCGACGACACGCCAGTGCTTCAGTCCGCGATAGCGCTCCGGAACCCGTACGTCGATCCGTTGTCGCTGCTCCAGATTTCGCTGCTCCGGCGCAAGCGGACCGGGGCGGTGAAGACTGATAAGGAGAAAGAGGCGATCGATGACGCGTTGGCGACGACGCTCAGCGGGATCGCGCAGGGGTTGAGGAACACTGGTTAAAAACAACTGGACAACTGATTAAGGGCAAGCTACCCGCTACCCGCTGAACGCGCGTCGCCGTCAGCTGCAGGCCGAGCGACAGATTTGTTGGAGTGGACGGGACTACACGATTTTTCCTACGCTCCACGTTTTAGGTTCGCGCTCTCAGCTATTCGCGGCCCGCTATACGAGGGAACTGGATGTCGCGTTGTCAGGCGGATTGGCGGACAGCAATGCCGCACGACCTGTCCCATCGCAGGCAGCTGACGGCGTTCAGCGTTCGGCGGGTAGCGGGCGGCTTGCCCTTAATCACTTGCCGTTCCTTCCTTCGGACTGACCTCGCCTTACCTGATTTTGATCCCCTTCAACTGAGGATCGATCGGCGGGTAGCGAAGGTCGAGCGCGTCGAGAGTGTCCGCGATCTTTCGCGCGACGAGAAGATTGCGCGCGTTCTCATCGTCAGCGGGAACGACGTACCACGGCGCCCATTCGGTGCTGCACTTCAGGAGCATGTCGCGGTAAGCCTCCGTGTACTCATCCCACAGCTCGCGATCGTCGAGATCTCCCAGCCTGAACTTCCAGTTCTTCTTTCTGTCCGTCAGTCGATCGGTGAGACGGATCTT
>DATBXT010000295.1:0-11408 GCA_036514115.1 Gemmatimonadaceae bacterium | reverse complement strand
CTCGCGGTTTTTCTGCTTTTTGGAACCGTACTTCAGACGGGAGCGCTGGGCGCGCTGCTCACTTTCAGCGGCACGTTGTGGTACCCGGCATACGCGTCAACCACCGCGGCGTGGGGGCTGACTGCATTGGACGATCAGCAGCTTGGCGGTCTTATCATGTGGATTCCGGGCAGCATTGCCTACGTCCTCGCGGCGCTCTGGATAGCTGCTGCGTGGCTCCGCGAGTCAGAGCGTCGGGTGGTGCAGAGGGAGCGCGTGATGTTCGCCGTGCGGACGATCGTGATTGCACTCGTCGTTGGATTGCCGCTGGCGTGTGACCGCGCATCCGGTAACCAGGCTAACCTCATCGCCGGGGCCGATGTCGATCGTGGGCGCACCGCTATCAAACGTTATGGCTGCGGATCCTGCCACAACATTCCGGGAGTCACGGGCGCTGCGGGCCTGGTTGGACCACCGCTCGATGACGTCGCCCGCCGCGTCTACATTGCCGGTGTGCTGCCCAACGAGCCCGACAACATGATCCGGTGGATCGAGAACCCGCCCGCAATCGATCCGAAGACTGCGATGCCGTACATGGGAGTGACGACGCGGGACGCGAGAGACATCGCCGCGTACCTCTACAATCTTCCCTGATCGCTGCCGGTTCTACTCGTGCTCCTCGGCGACTTGGGCGTAGTTGAACAACGCGACGAGAATCACCCCACCTAGCGCATTGCCCAGAAGAGCGGGAACGACGAAACCCCCCAGCGCTTCCCCCCAGCCCGCGGCGCCCGACGCAGCACGATAGAAAACCTCCACACTGCCGGCGATCGAGTGCCGGAACTGAAAGGCAGCTATCGGCGCCGTCGTCGCCCAGATCAGAAACAGCTGTGCTATGCTGTCCACAGTTGATGCGAGTAGCCAGGCGAGCAGCGCGATCAGCCACCCGCCGAAGATTGCCCTGTAGAACACCTCTCCGAAACCGCCCTGCATTGCGTCGGCGGCGATTTTCTGGAGGGACGGGTGAAGCTCCGGCTCGACCATCGTGGTTTTAGCGAGCAGCAAGCCGAATATCAGGGCGCCCACCATGTTGCCGACGATAAGCAACCCCCACATCCGCAGCATTTGTCGCAGCGTCCTTGCGTCGCGCTTGTGCAGAAGAGGGATAACGGGTTCGAGAGTGTTCTCCGTGAACAGCTCGCTGCGGCCCATGACCACGAAAATGAACCCCATCGGATAGGCCATCGATGCGAACACGTGCTTGTACGGCTCGGGCGCATAGTGCGACGCGAAGCCGCTGGCGAGAAAGCTGAACCCGATCAGCATACCAGCCGCCAGCGACGAGAAGAGGAGGGAGCTGGCCGGCCGTTCGAGCTCCTCGACAGCGGGGGCGCGAATATTCTCGTGAATCTCCAGAGCGGTGAGTCGGGTGCCGGTCTCGGGCTGGCGTACCGACTTCTTGCCAAACGGATTTGACGGCTCGGCCTTCTTTTCTTCTTCCGATTTGGTGCGCGGCTCGTCCCTGCTGTCGCGTGTAGACATAGCCGCGCGAGGTGGAATAAGCGTGCCGACGGAGGCAGAAAGTCCGAACTCAGCTCACCGGGAACGTCTCGCCGCGGCGAGCAGGCTGATCCCGATGTACGCTGATCTCGCCGAGCCAGGCTCGTAGAACTTCCCCGCCGCGGCGTTGACGCTCACGGAGGAGACGTACTTCGTGTTGAAGATGTTCTGAGCGCCGAGAGTGAATTCCGCTCCCGATCCCTGCCAGATCGCGATCGAGATTAGTCGAGCGTTGAAGATGGCGTATCCTGGGGCGCTTGCCGAGTTCGCGTCGTCGACGAACACGCGGTCGTTCATGACGGCTTCGGTGACGATCGATGCGAACGGTGCGCGAAGCGTGGCAGTCGCCTGAAAGCTCTGGCGCGGGATACCGGGAATTCTGTTGCCCGCGTAGTCCGCTGCACCGACGGTGAAATCGACGAAACGATAATTCGCATAGGTGTACGATCCGCCCAGCTCCAGGCTGCCGAGGTCAGCGCCCACTCCGAGCTCGGCTCCGCGCCGGGAAGTACGCCCGGCGTTTCGGAAATACCGCCGGCCATTACCGCCCGCAATGTCGAAGGGAATGAGCTCGTCCTTCACCCGCGTTGCAAAGACGGCGGCGTTGTACTGAACGCCCACACCGCTGACGCCTTTCATCCCGACTTCGTAAGTCAGCGATCGCTGTGGCTGCAAACTCTGATTGATTCCCGCCGCACCGCTCGGCTGGTTGCCAAGCTCGGTCGCAGTCGGAGTTTCGAAGGCAGTGGACACGTTGGCGTACGCGCTGTGCGAATCGGATAGTCGGGCCAGAAATCCAGCCATTGGACTCAGCGCATGAAGAGTCCGCTCTCCGGAGTCGTCCGGGTTCGTTGCGGTAATCAGCTTGTCCTTCACTCGAAACCGAACTGCATCCGCACGGGCGGACGCGGTGAAGCTGTATCGCTCGCCGAGCGCGATCTCGTCGCGAAGATAAGAGCCGATAGACGACACGATCTCCCGCTGATTGAGCGTCACGGAGCCTCGTTCGACTCCCAGCGTTGGACACGTGGGCGTTGTTGTCGCAGGAGGCGGCACGTCGTTGCAGTTGACGAAGTTGCGTCGCCAATCATTCTGGAACTGTAGCTCGGCGCCGAGCGTCGCACGCTGCTCCGTGCGCAGGGCAGAAAAGGGTATTGTCCCTCTCAGGTTGCCGCCCGATGTGATTCGATCCACGTCAACGATGCCGAACGTCAGTGGATTGTCGAGCGCGCGCGTCCCCGTATAGGCCGACGCCTCGAGCTCGCCCCTCGAGATCTCATGACGCGCTGTCAAACCGAATTGCGATTGCGTGACGGCTTTCCGGGCTGCCTTTCGGACGGACAATGGATCGGCCAACCGCGGGTCGGTGTCGAACTGCGCGCGCGTGATCGCGCCCGGATTGTCCGCGACCGGCGTATTGAGGCCGAGCCACTCGAAACCGTAGGAGCCCCGGTCGTCGTCGTACGATAGCCGGCCGAATCCGTTCGTTGTGCGCTGACGTGAGTAGTGGCGATAACCCTCACTTTCCGTTCGCGCGACGTTGCCCTGATAACCGAACCCGTTCGCCGATCCGCCGGTCTTTGCCACGAGCCGTCGGGAGTTGAAAGCACCGTCCCAGTAGCGCACCGCCGCCGAGGCCGGGACCGCTGCCGGTTCGCTCGTCCGAAGATCGACGACTCCGCCGCCTGCATTTCCGTATAGCGACGACGCGCTGCCGCGCATCACCTCGACCCGTCCCACTGATTCCAGATCCAGGTAGTCAAGCGGCGTCTGACCGTCGGGAAGCGTCAGTGGAATGCCATCGCGCAGAACGCGAATCCCTCTGACGCCGAAAGCGGAACGGGCGCCAAATCCGCGAATCGAGATGCGCGGATCCTGGGACGGGTTGTTTCGATTCGAAACGGAGAGTCCTGGAATTAGCCACAACGCTTCGTCGATCGAGAGATGACGTTGTCCAGGCCGCGACGAATCGGGCGTCTGCGCGGTTACCGCGAACGGAAGCTCGAGCAGCGATTTATGCGAACCCCGTCCGACTTCCACCACAACGGGCGCGAGTTTGGTCGCGGTCGTGTCCTGCGCGCCCGCGACCTCGCTCTCGCTCAGAACGGGCGCTATTACGAGTGTGGCAGCGGCGAGGCACCAGCATTTCATGCCCTTATATACCAGCGAACGCACCTGCCCTCAATGAACGCGCGGTGGAAGCGTTGTCAGCGTTTGCCGGCGGCTCGCGCGAAGCGATAGCCGCGGATGCTCGTCTGCTTCCACTGGTCGAGGATCTTCCGCTCTACATCGATGACGAAATCGATCGCGGACTCGACCTCCCTGAGGGAACGAGTGGCGTCGACGAGCTCCTCGGACAGCGTGTCTACATCCTTTGCGATCTGAGCTTCTGTCCAGCCGAGGCGGTATCGCTGGGCACCGTGAAGCTCGGCCAGCAATCTCTGGATTTCACTTCCATCGCGCAGCAGATCGGTGGCGCGACCCTTGGTTTGCGACAACACCATCGCGGAATTTGCAATCTCCGCGATCACCGTGCAGGCATGGTCGCGCACGTACGGCTCGGCAACGCCGGTAAGGTCGGGAACATCACCCGTCCTCCGCAGGTGGACCACATACTGGTCGGCGATATCCCCCACCTGCGTGAGCAGGTCGGCCGCGATACTCCTGACCGCCTGAGCGTCTATCTCCGGCACGGTGTCGTGGAATGCCGGATACTCGGTCGTCGCGTTGGACATAGCTTCACCGGCACCGCTTGGCATCCAAAGGGTGAACGACGAGCCGCGTCCGGGCTCGCTTTGCACGGTGATATCGCCGCCCATCAGTCTCGCCAGTCGCCTGCTTATCGCGAGGCCAAGTCCGGTGCCTCCGCCTGTCCGAGTGTAGCCGGATTCTGCCTGGACGAAAGGCTCGAAGATCTTACTGAGCTGATCGCTCGGGATTCCGATTCCGGTATCCGTGACCCGAACGAACGTCCACGGTGAAGGCCCGACGAGGCGTGCGCCCGGGTCGCCGTGCTCCGCCGTTCCGCATTCCAGCGTCACACTGCCGCCGGGATTGGTGAATTTCACCGCGTTGGAGACGAGATTCACGAGTATCTGTCGCACTCGGTCCGGATCACCGAGGTACGAGGTTGCGGCATCGCCTTCACATTCTTCTGATGACTTGATCCCGCGTGCGACCGCCTGGGGTCCTACGAGCGCCATTGTTGCGCGGATGACTTCGCTCACCAGTCCGGCTTCTCGCGCTATGGTGACGCGGCCCGCTTCTATCTTGGACAGGTCGAGGATGTCATTCACCAGCCCAAGAAGGTGTACGGCGCTGGCGCGCAAACGCTGAAGGTGATCGTGCTGCTGCTCGGTCACCGTTCCGATGACTCCCATGTCTATGAGCTGGGTGTAGCCGAGTATGGCGTTTAGCGGAGTGCGGAACTCGTGACTCATCGTGGCCAGGAACTCGCTCTTCCCTCGATTCGCTACCTCGGCTTCTTCCTGCGCGCGCTCCGCCGCGTTTCGGGCCCTCACGGCTTCCTGGAGGGCGAGATCCCGCTGGTGCTCGGCCTCTTTCCTCGCGGTGATGTCCGTATGGGTGCCGACCCATTCCTCGATCTGTCCCGTGGAGTCGTACACAGGAACGGCGCGCGCGAACATCTGCCGGTACTCGCCGTCGGCGGTGCGGACCCGGTGCTCCATCTCGCAGATCGTTCCCGTCGCCAGTGCTTTCTGCCAGACTGCTTCGGTTCGAGCCCGGTCATCGGGGTGAACGGCGTCGAGCCAGCCTGAGCCTTTCATTTGTTCGAACGACTGACCAGTGAGAACGCGCCAGTCATCCTCCTCGGCGACTATCTGGCCCTTCGGATCTGTTTTCCAGACAGCCGCAGCAGTCGCCTCGACCAGCGATCGCAGGCGCCGCTCGCTTTGCAGCAACATTCGTTGGGCGCGCTGTCTCTCGGAGACGTCCTCGAAATAAACCGACAGGCCCTCACGCGAGCCGTATGCGTGAACCTCGAACCAGGAGTCGAGTGGCGCGTAGTATTCCTCGAACGCAACGCTCGACTGCGTTTCCATCGCCTGTCTGTACTGCTCGTGAAATGCAGTGGCTTCCGCTTCGGGGAATTCGTCCCAGATCACCCTGCCGATCAGCTCCTGGCGCTGCCGCTGTAACAGGAGCGCCGCCTTTTCGTTCACATAGGTGAACCGCCACTGGTCATCGAGGGCGAAGAATGCGTCGCTGATCCGCTCGAGGACGTCGTTCATTCGGCGGGCGCTTTCTTCTGCTTCGCTCGCCGCGGTCTGGGCGCGCACCACGTCCGCGGCGGCTTCCTTGGCTTTTTCCCGGCTTCGATAGAGGTCGCAGAAAACGCTGACTTTCGATCGGACGATGTCGGGTGTGAGCGGTTTGAACAGGTAGTCCACGGCTCCGGCCGCGTAGCCCTGAAGCATCAATCGTTCGTCCGGATTCTGTGCGGTGACGAAGATTATGGGCGTACCCACCGAATTCTCCCGGGCCCTTATCCGCCGCGCCGTCTCGAAGCCGTCCATTCCCGGCATCGCCACGTCCAGGAGGATGACCGCAAAGTCCTGGGCCAGGACGCGATCGAGCGCCTCCTGCCCCGAGCTCGCCACGACGAGGGATTCGCCCAGTGGCTCCAGCACCGCTTCGAGTGCGAGGAGGTTCTCCGGCCTGTCGTCGACGAGTAGGACGTTTACCGGGGCATTGCCCGCGACCGCGGGGTCGCTGGCGAGGGGAGAGGAAAGCTGCATGAGTCGGTACCCCCGACTGTGCAATTAGTGGACGACTAGGGGTTTCAGCCCTCGTCCAGGACCTTCCTCACTGACTGTAGGAGAGCTTCCGAAGTGAAAGGCTTCTGCAGAAACACTTTCGACGGCTCTATGAATCCACGCCTGACGATGTCGTCATCTGTATATCCTGACATGTAGAGCGATTTGATCCGCGGGCGGATGCCGGCCAGCCTTTCCACGAGACCCCGGCCGTTCATCCCCGGCATGACGATGTCCGTCAGGACGAGATCGATGTGCCCTTCCTCGCTGGCCGCTATGTCCATCGCCTCCCGCCCGTGCTGGGCGGGGATAACTCTGTACCCCTGCTTCTCCAGAATTCGCGAGGCGAGCCCTCTTACCGCCTCTTCGTCCTCGACGAGGAGAATGGTCTCCGAGCCTCGCGCCTGGTCTTTCCCTATGGCCTTGTATTCGCCCGATTTGAACGCGGCAGCGGAGCTGACCTCGGGGAAATAGAGCTTTAGCGTCGTTCCAAGGCCGGGTTCGCTGTAAATCCACACGTACCCGCCGGACTGCTTCACTATTCCATAGACCGTCGCCAGACCCAGCCCCGTTCCTTTGCCGGCTTCCTTCGTCGTAAAGAATGGGTCGAACGCGTGCTCGCGGGTGTCGCGGGTCATGCCGACGCCGTTATCACCGACCGCGAGCATGATGTAACGTCCCGGAATGACCGGCGCATGTTCGCTGGTGTACGTTTCGTCGAGCTCGACGTTCTGGGTCTCGACGCTGATCGTCCCGCCCTGTGGCATTGCGTCGCGCGCGTTAACCACAAGGTTCACCAGGACTTGCTCGAGTTGGCCCGGGTCGGCAACGATGTACCCGCGGGCGGCAGCCGTCGATTCGATTCTTATGTCTTCGCCGATAAGCCGCTGGAGCATCGGCTCGACGCTGGCCACGACGCTGTTCATGTCCAGAACTCGCGGCTGAAGCATCTGCTTGCGGCTGAAGGCCAACAGTTGTCTGGTTAGCGAGGAAGCGCGCTCCGCCGCGCTTCTTATCTGCTTCACATCTTCGCTTCGCGGGTCCGTCGGGTCGAACCCTTCCATGATGATCTCGGTGTTGAGCCGGATCACAGTGAGAAGATTGTTGAAGTCGTGGGCGATGCCGCCTGCCAGACGGCCCACGGCGTCCATTTTCTGCGACTGGCGGAACTGTTCCTCCAGGTTGCGGCGCTCCGTCAGATCGATCGAGACGCGCACATAGCCCAGAACGCTGCCGTGTCTGTCGCGCACCGGCGACGCCGTCAACAGTGCAGGGAAGGCTTTTCCGGATTTTCCCTGAACGAGGAACTCACCCGTCCAGCTCTCTCCCGCCGTGCCGCGCTCGACGATCTCGCCGGCGTGGTCGCGGAGAAACGGAGATGGAGTCAATTCCTCGATTTGTTTGCCAACGGCTTCTTCCGCTGCCCAGCCGTAAAGTTTCTCGGCGAATTTGTTCCAGAAAATCACCAGGCCTTCAGGATCGGTCGCCACGACCGCCTGCTGCACCGCGTTGAGCAGCTCGGCCTGGAACCGGATCGCCGCTTCTGATCGCGACTTCTCGGTAACGTCGGTCATCGCGCCAATCATCCGGAGCGGCGCGCCAGTGTTGTCTCGCGCGATGTAACCGCGGTCCATGATATTGGCATAGGTGCCATCAGCGCGCCTGTACCGGTATTGGTCTGTCCACGCAGTGCCGCCACCATCGAGCACTGCGTTGACGCCGGCCGTGACACGAGCCTGGTCGTCGGGATGTAGGTGATCCCGCCACCATTGAATTTCAGGATAGATCGTGGTCTGGCTGTGACCGAATACTGTTTCCACGGCGTCGTTCCAGGTGAGAGAGTTGGTTTTGAGATCCCAATCCCAGATCACGTCGTTCGTCGCCTTCGCCACGAACTTGAAACGCTCGTCGGTAGCTCTTACCGCGCGCTCTGCTTTCCGCTGGTCCGTCACATCAACCACGATTGCCACTGCTGCGACCACGTTTCCATTGGGATCGCGCACCGGCGCCGAGCTCATTCGGACGAATCCGTCGGTGCCGTCACCACG
Source organism: Gemmatimonadaceae bacterium (assembly GCA_036514115.1). GTDB lineage: Bacteria > Gemmatimonadota > Gemmatimonadetes > Gemmatimonadales > Gemmatimonadaceae > UBA4720. Next base: position 3,043 of record DATBXT010000295.1, on the reverse strand, counting down.
ACGAATGCGGATTTCCTCGCTGCGTACCGGCTCCTTCGTAATCACGGTCCGGGCGAGCGGCCAGTCGAGGGCAGAGTAGCGGTCGCCGTTTTCCCGGAATCCGATCCAGTCGCTGTAGCTGTTCAGATCCAACGCGGGCTTGAATGCGGCGCGGAAGATCTCGGTCATCTGCACGTTTACCGACACCAGCCGTCCCGAGGGGACCTCCGCCACCATCACGCCGACCGGCATCTGCTGCTGGACGGCGTGCGCCATCGTTCGTTCGGCAATGAGACGCAGATGGGTGTCGCGAGCTGCGCGTTCAGCGATTCGCCGCTGAACCTCGGACATCACCGCCGCGGCGAGCGCGGTTAGAACATCGATGTCGTGGCTCGTCCAGTCGCGCGGCCTCTCGTCGAGCGCGCAAAAGGAGCCGAGTACCTGGCCGGCCGCAGTAACGAGTGGAATTCCGGCGTACGCGCGAATTTTCGAGCCGCGACCAGAGAACTCAGCCTCGTTCCATGCATCGGCGAGCACTATTGGTTTTCCGCTGCCGATTACGTCCTGGCAGTAGCACGCCTCGAGCGGGTACCAGCCCGCAGCCGGCGCGTTGTTGCCACAAGCACTCTTGAAGTACTGGGAATGTTCTTCCACGAGCGAGATGACGACCGTGGATACACCCAGGATCTTCGCGGCGAGGCGCGTAAACCCGTCGAGCAGATCTTCCGGTGGCGAGTCCAGAAGTCCGGTGCGATGCAGTGCAGCGAGTCTTTCGGGACTCGACAGTGCTTGTTCGTTGGGCAAGTGCCTGGAGCTGAAGGGAACTGGTACTATCTGACGACCAGAACCCGTGCCGCGACACTCGTTTACGACGAGTGGCTAGGTCGCAGCAGAGCGGCGGATTCGTCACCAGTCTGAGCCGAACGGATCGCCCGGCGGCGCTCTAAGGGCCGGCGTTGGAGCCGGCAGTTCCTGGCGCTCGATCCAGCGGTTGATGTCTCCGGCAATGCTCGCCCAATGCGCCCGGCGCGCCTCCTCGCCGGACGAGGCCAGACTTCGAGCCCGCGCTCGTAACGCAGCCAGCTTGAGGTCGGTGATCGCCCGGACTTCGGGAGCCGCTTCCTTGTCGGCGGCGAGAAGCAGCAGGCGGTCGACAACCGCGCGCTGGGCCACGCGGCGCAACGCGTCGAGCTTCGTGTTGCCCGTGCTGTTTGCCAGCCAATCCGCGGTGAGAGCGTCGATGATCTCGCCGAGCGTAAGCGGGCTCGGCTCGCGAGTCGCGAAGCCGACGACGCGCGCTGCACGTTCACGCTGCAGAATGCCGTCGACGATCATCTGGGCGAGCGTTCGCGCTGCTCCCAGCTCGTCGAACGCGGGCCGGGTTCGAGTGCCAAACAGCTCGACGTACGGCTGATACGAGAACGGCCGTGGGCCGAGGAGGGTGAGCACGGTGTCAGGGATGGCCAGCTCGCGCGGCTGCATGGCCGCGATGAGCGCCGCGAGCGCTTTCCGCTGAGTGGCGCCGTCTATGGGACGTGTCGCCTGCAGGTTGTCGCCCCGCACTGCATTCGAGTACTCCATACCGCCGATGGTCTTGGTCAGTGAGTTGAGCGCGAAGCGGTGCATTAGGTAAAGCGGGACGAACCTCTCCTGGAGGAGCGCGACCGGCTCCCCCACTCGAATGTTGCGCTCGCCGAATCGTGAGATCGCCACCCGCCGTGCGGCCATCTCGTTGCGGAGAAATTCCATCGGCGTGGACGCATCATCCCACAGATTGGTGCGGGGGTCCGAGGCGAAATCCGGCCGGGCATCTGCGTCGGACAGAAAAAGAAATCCTTTTCTCAGTCCATCTTCGACAATCGCGCGCAGCGAGTCGCGCTCCGATGCCGCCGGGAATATTCCGTATCCCCAGTGAATCGCGAAGACGTCGTAGGCTCCCGGTCCGACCGCGTAAGCACTCGATACATCGATGTCACCGCTGGTGTTCACGGTGACGCGGGGAGGCGGGTAGTCCATCACCGATCCTCTCTCATAGGTCGATGCTATGTAGTTGTGCGCGAGGCCAAGGGTGTGACCGACCTCGTGCGCGCTCACCTGACGCACGCGCGCGAGGACGAACGCAGTGTCCGCAGCGGCCGCGTCTGCCCCGAACAGTCCGGCGTAGATGTTGTAGTCGGTTCGGGCGCGGTGTGAGTCCAGCCTCGCCATTGCCTTGATGATCTCGCCCGTTCGCGGATCACCGAGCGATCCGCCGATGGACCAGCCTCGCTCGTTGCGATTCTCCCACTGGACGACGTTGTATCGGGCGTCCATCGGATCCACACCTTCGGGCAGGTCTTCGACTCTGAAGCCGCCTTTCAGTCCCGCCCTGTCGAAAGCCTCTGTCCACCAGCTGACGCCTTGCCGGGTCGCAGTGCGAATCGGCTCCGGAATGCCGCGGTCGATGTAGTAGACGAGGGGATTCCTGATCGGACTGTTTGGGTCGTTCGGATCCGTCCGCTCCAGCCGATGCCGTGCGATCCAGCGCTGCTCGAGCGGCTCCTGGATTGGTTGTGCGTAGTCCTTGAAAGTGATGCCGAAGAAACCGACGCGCGGATCGAGAGTGCGCGGCCGATAGCCATCGTCCGGCAAGGGAAGCAGTGAGATGTGCTGCCTGAGAGTGAACGACCTTCCGTCGGGGACGATGGCAGACACCGTTTGACCCGGACGTCCCGACGACGCGAAGGTGAGCGCGACGTCCACTTCCGTGTTTCGTGGAAAGGATTTCGTGTATGGCAGGTAGATGCTAGAGCGGTCGCGCGCGACAGCGTAGCTGCCCTCGTTCGCGGCGGTGAGCGTTCCCACGACGTCGTTCCAGTCGCGCATGAAGAACTCGGTGGCATCGACTACCAGTTGCCGCCCGTCCTGCGCGATGATCGGCAGGGCGGCCGGGGTGCTCGGAGGAAACGCTTCGAGTACCGTGCGCGCATGAGCCGGATTGTCCAGCGCCGAGGTCCGATAATTCCAGTTCTCGAAAACGACGAGGACCTTGTCACCGGTCTTGTCGAACCGGGCGACGTACGAG
>DATBXT010000294.1:0-7031 GCA_036514115.1 Gemmatimonadaceae bacterium | reverse complement strand
CGCCGGAGAGCTTCAGGAGAACGCGCTGGTACTTGAGATCGGGCAACGGGGGCGGGTTAAAGGTTTTAACAGCAACTGAACGGGGGCGAGCAGTGAGTAACCAATGTTGCGAGCAGCGAGTTCACGACGTCGGGACGTACCTCAATGGCGTGACGGGCACTGCCTGTGCCGTGAATTGCGACGAGAGACGTCCCGACGTCGTGAACTCACCATCTCGTAACTTTGCTTCTCTCACTGCCCGCACCCGTTCAGTTGCAGTTTTGAGTGCACCTTGAGTTTCGAGCTGCCAGTTACTCTTCGCCCATTTGGAAGCGGACGAACCGTCTCACCTGAATGTTCTCCCCAACCTTAGCCGACGCTTCCTTGATCAGCTCGCCGATGGTCTTCTTCGGCTCGCGGATCCACGCCTGGTGCACAAGGGCGACGTCCTTGTAGTACGCCTCGATCTTTCCCGTCACGATCTTTTCGATCAGGTGATCCGGCTTGCCGCTCTCCTTCACCTGCTCGACGAAGATGCGACGCTCCTTTTCCACCTTGTCGGCGGGAACCTGATCCTTGTCAACCGCGACCGGCGCGGCCGCAGCGATGTGCTCGGCGATGTACTTCACCAGCTGCTTGAAGTCATCGGTGCGCGCGACGAAGTCGGTCTCGCAGTTCACTTCCACCATCACGCCGACCTTGCCGTTGTGGTGGATGTAGCTGCCGATGACGCCCTCGCTCGTCTGCTTGCCGACGCGCTTCTCCGCCTTGGCGATTCCCTTGGCGCGAAGATACTCGACGGCCTTGTCCATATCGCCGTTGGTCTCCTCGAGCGCCTTCTTGCACTCCATCATGCCGGCGCCAGTCTTCTGGCGCAGCGCCTGAACGTCTTTTGCTGTGAACTTCTCTTTGGTCATTGTCATATATCGTATCTCGTTAAAACGCCGCCGGAATCATCCGGCGGCGTGAAAGTTAACCTTCCTGCTCGGGCTCGGCGGCCTCTTCCGTTCCGCCGCCCTCTTCGCCGCCTGTCTTGAGCCGCGCGGCAATTGCTTCGGGCTTCGCCCGCCGCCTGCGTGGCCTTCTCTTTCTCTTTCTGTCGCCTTCGCCTTCCGGCTCGGCACCGCGGTCGGAGCTGTAGGTGTACGATTCCGCCTCTTCGACTTCCTCGCGCACCGGCGCTTCCCGACGGGCTTCGACAATCGCATCGGCGATCGCCTTGGTCATCAGCTCCACTGAGCGGATCGCATCGTCGTTGCCGGCGATCGGAACCGTGATCAGATCCGGATCAGCGTTGGTATCGACCAGCGCGATCAGCGGAATCGTGAGCTTGTTGGCCTCGTTGACCGCGATCCGCTCCTTCTTGGAGTCGATCACGAACATGAGACCCGGAAGACGCGTAAGGTTCTTGATGCCAGCAAGGTTCTTGGAAAGCTTGTCGCGCTGACGACTCATCATCAGCTGCTCTTTCTTGGTGTAGTTCTCGAAATCACCACCGGCCTCGGAACCCGCCTCCAGCTCCTTCAGACGTCTGACCTGCTTCTTCACGGTCTGGAAGTTGGTGAGCAGTCCACCCAGCCATCTCTCGGTCACGTACATCGCGCCGCAACGCTCGGCTTCGCTCTTGACGATGTTGACGAGCTGCCGCTTGGTGCAAACGAACAGGACGTTGTCGCCGCGAAGGATTACTTCACGAGCGAGCTTCTGAGCCAGCTCGAGCTGACGCAGCGTCTTCTGCAGATCGATGATGTGGATGCCGTTTCTCTCCGCGAAGATGAAACGACGCATCTTCGGATTCCAGCGGCGGGTCTGGTGTCCGAAGTGGACACCGGCTTCGAGTAGCTGCTCCAGGTTTGGCTGAGCCATTAAATAGTGATTCCTTCGAGGTTAACGCTTCGAGAACTGGAACTTCTTGCGTGCCTTGGGACGGCCGGGCTTCTTGCGCTCGACCGCTCTCGCGTCACGGGTCAACAGCTGCAGATCACGCAGCTTCCTGCGATGTGATTCATCCAGCTTCACGAGGGCGCGGGCAACGGCGAGGCGCAACGCGCCGGCCTGTCCCGTGAGCCCACCGCCTTCGACCTTCGCCTTTACATCGAAACGACCAAGCGTATCGGTGATCGTGAACGGCTGCTGGATGGCGGACACGTGCGCGGGCCGCGGGAAGTAGTCACCGAGGGTGCGCCCGTTCACAGACCATTTGCCCGAGCCGGGCTTGATGTAGAGACGGCAGACGGCCTCTTTGCGCCGTCCGATCGTGTGCGTGGTTTCAGAAGCCATTACTTCTCACTCTTCTTGTTGAGGTCGAGCACTTTCGGCTGCTGCGCAGCGTGGGTGTGCTTGTCGTCCGCGAAGACGCGAAGCTTTCCGCGAAGCTTCTGGCGTCCCAGAGCAGTCTTCGGCAGCATGCCGTAGACGGCCTTCTCGATTACACGCTCAGGGTGCTTGGCAAGCATGGTCTCGAACGGCGTGAAGCGCTCGTGTCCCATATAGCCGGTGTGCCTGAAGTAGCGCTTTTGCTCAGCCTTTCTGCCGGTGACGCGGACCTTCGCGGCGTTGATCACGATGACGTTGTCGCCCGTATCCATATGGGGCGTGAACATCGGCTTGTGCTTGCCACGGATGATCTTCGCGACCTCGGTTGCCAGACGGCCAAGGACCATATCCTCGGCGTCGACGATATACCAATGGTGCTCAATATCCCGCGGGGTCGCGGAGTATGTCTTCATGTGTAGCGGAACTATGTAAGTGCCGGCCCCCTTTCGTTCGTGTGGGTTCCGAGCGGTTAATTGCGACTAAGTGGTTTTGCGACAGCCTTTTAAGGTATCGGTGACGGGACACCATGTCAACCGCAGCGAGTTACCTGAAAAGAAGAGCGGACGGCCGCGAAATGGTTCTATTCGAGAGCCACTAGCAGGGTTCCTTTTTCGACGGCCATCCCCGGAGTCACCTCGACGCGCTTCACGGTTCCCGCAGAGGTCGCCCGGAGCTCGTTCTCCATCTTCATTGCCTCCATCACAATCACGCCCTGGCCGGCCTCGACGACATCTCCGGGCCGGACATTCACTCTCACGATAAGGCCGGGCATCGGAGCCAGCACTGGCGCGGGCCCGGTGGGCGTTGCGTTCGCCGCGGACAGGTCGCGAATCGCTCGCGTACGCTCATCGAGGGCTTCGACGTCGAAACGATACCCATCCACCCATAGCGAGTAACGGCCTCGACCGGGCCGCTTCACCGTTACAACCCGGAAGACACGCGTGCCAATCTTCACCATCCGCACCGGGCTGCCTTCGATCTCGGATAGTTCGGCGGAAGCGGGTTGCTCGTCCTCGTAGGCCACGCCGCCCGGTGCCACTGAAACCGTCTTGCGCTGCCCGTTGAGCTCGACGATGTATTTCATCCAGAGACCTGCGCCGGCTCCAGCTCGCATACGGTCTCCACGTGCGCCGTTTGCGGAAACATGTCAAACGCGCGCACCGATTTGATCTGGTAACTCGGCAACCGGGAAAGATCCCGAGCGAGCGTCGCAGGATTGCAGCTGACGTAAATCACCGAGTGGACATGACCAGCTTCTTTTTCCAGCGTCGTGGTCACCCGCTGATCAACACCGGCGCGCGGTGGATTGAGAATTACCAAATCCGCGGGGAGCAGGCCGGGGAGCGCATCCTCGACTCGCGCCTGAATGGCTCGAGAAGGTTCCGGGAGTCGCCCGGCAGACCACGCGGAAGCGTCGGGATCGAGCTCTATCGCCGTCACCCGGGCACCGTCCTCGCTCAGCGCAATCGCCGTCTCCCCCGCCCCGGCGTAGGCGTCGACGACGGTGCGTGGCTCGTGCGATTTCGCGCGCTCGATAACGTGCCGGCGAAGAATCTCTGCCATCTCGCTGTTGATCTGCGCGAATGAAGCGCTCGGCGATCGGTCCCTTCTTTTGTCTATCAGCAAGCGACGCGGCTGCTCACCGGCAGGCTCCCACCATACGGCCGACAGCGATGGCGCCGCCGCAAGAAACTGGCTGCGCGCGGCCCAACTTTCTCCCCCCATCATGACCAGCGTCGGGCCTTCACTCGTAATTCGGATGCTGCCACGTAATTCCTCTGCATCCGGAAAGTAGGCATCCGCTTCCATAACCTCGCGCCACGCGGCGACAACGCGTCGATCGGTGATCGGACAATCGGCCAGCGCGAAAACGTGAACTGGATCATCATAAGGATGGAGCCCGGCAATCCAGCGCGCGCCCCGCCTGCGAATTGCGAGGGTGAGCTTGGTGCGATAGCGCCATTCCTTTGGACTCCGATCGATCTCGGGCAGGGCTACCTGGCGCTTTCCGATGCGCTGAAGAGAGTCGCGAATAATTCCCCGTTTCGCTTCGAGCTGTGCATCGTAGGTGATATGCTGGAGCTGGCAACCGCCGCATTTGTCGCGGGTATAGTGCGGGCATGGTGGCTCGATGCGCACCGGCGACGGAGTAACCGTCGCGCGCAAGGCACCTCGGGCGAAATGTCCCTTACCGGAGATCTGGGCGGTTACGACATCACCCGGAGCGGTGCGCGGAATGAATACCACCAGTCCATTGCTTCTTCCAACTCCATCCCCACCCGCGGCAATCGAGTCTATCGGCACGCTGATCGTCGGCATCAGCTGCGCAAGCCTTCGATTCGCGCAGCCTGCTTCCACGAATCAAGTGACGCCGATGCCGTAGCCGCACTCCCACCGTCACTCGTCGTAACAGGCGCCGCGCGCGCCGAGCGATCTCGCTCGGCGAGAAGAGCGGCCGCGACGGCCGCGACCATCGTCGCATCTGCAGTTGCCGCTCTGCCCAGTATGTCGGGGAGTTTTCGCTCCAGCCATTGGATGTCGATCGCACCGCGACGGAATTCGTCGTCATCCATCATTCTGATGTGGAAGTCGCGCGACGTCTCCACACCCTGGATGATCAGATCCACCAGCGCCCTTCGCATCCGCGTCACGGCCTGATCCCTGTCGGCTCCCCACACGATCAGCTTGGCCAGCATCGGATCGTAGTACAGGCTCACCTCGCTTCCTGATTCTATGCCGCCGTCCCAACGGACCCCCGGTCCGCTCGGCAGATGCAGGTATTCGATCCGGCCCGTTGACGGCAGAAAGTTGTTGGAGGCGTCTTCGCTGGTTATCCGGCATTCGATCGCCCAGCCGCGCGGCGTGATATCGTTTTGAGCGAATGGAAGCTTTTCGCCCGCGGCCACGCGCAGCTGCCATTGTACCAGATCAATGCCCGTCACCAGCTCTGTAACTGGATGCTCCACCTGAATGCGCGTGTTCATCTCGAGGAAATAGAAGTCGCCGTTCTGGTCCAGCAGGAATTCGCAGGTTCCAGCGTTCACGTAGCCGGCCGCCTTGGCCATCCGAACGGCGCTCTCGCCCATCCGCGCGCGCAGCTCCGGGGATACCGCCACGCTTGGAGCTTCCTCGATCATTTTCTGATGTCGTCGCTGCACCGAGCATTCGCGCTCGCCTAGTGAGAGCACGTTGCCGTGAGTGTCGGCGAGGACCTGGATTTCGATGTGTCTTGGTCGGGCGACGAACTTTTCGAGGTAGACTGCGTCGTCACCGAACGCTCCCTTCGCCTCGCGTCTCGCCGCTTCGAGGGCACCCGCCAGATCCTTGGACGACGAAACGACTCGCATGCCCTTGCCGCCGCCGCCGGCCGCAGCTTTCAGGAGAACCGGATAGCCGAACTTTTCCGCAATGCGTCCTGCTTCGGCCGCATCCGTCAAGGCTTCGGTCGTCCCCGGAACCACGGGTACGTCGTGGGCCAATGCCAGCGCTCGCGCCGCTGTCTTGCTGCCCATTGCGGCAATCGCCTCGGCCGGGGGTCCCACCCAAACCAGACCGGCATCGCGCACAGCGCGCGCAAACCATTCACGCTCAGACAGGAAACCGTAGCCGGGATGAACCGCCTGCGCGCCCGTTTGCAGCGCAGCTTCTACAATCTTCTCGCCGCGGAGGTAGCTCTCGCTCGACGGCGCAGGTCCGATCAGGACGGCCTCATCCGCCTCGCGGACGTGCGGCGCGCGAACATCGGCTTCGCTGTAGACAGCGACCGTTCTTATCCCAAGCTCGCTGCAGGCGCGGATGACACGAAGCGCGATCTCGCCGCGATTGGCGATCAGGACTTTGTCGAACACCTTCGGCTAGAGCGGAATGTTGCCGTGCTTCTTGGGCGGATTTTTGTCGCGCTTCCCTTGCAGCGATTCCAGGGCGCTGATGAGAACAGGCCGGGTATCACGCGGGTCGATGATGTCGTCGAGGTAGCCGCGACCGGCTGCGACATACGGATGCGCGAACTTCTCGCGATACTCTTCGATCTTGGCTTCGGTAGCGGCTGCTTGATTGTCGCTCTCCTGGATTTCCTTTCTGAAGAGGATCTCAACCGCACCCTTCGGTCCCATCACCGCGATTTCCGCCGTCGGCCAGGCGACATTGAAGTCACCGCGTATATGCTTGGAGCTCATGACGTCGTACGCGCCGCCGTAAGCCTTCCGCGTGATGACTGTGAGCTTCGGGACGGTCGCTTCGCAGTAGGCAAAGAGCAGCTTTGCTCCATGCTTGATGATTCCACCGTGCTCCTGCGCCACGCCGGGGAGGAACCCGGGAACATCCTCGAAGGTGACCAGGGGGATGTTGAACGCATCGCAGAACCGGATGAAGCGCGCCGCCTTGAGCGAGGCATTGATATCGAGAACGCCCGCCAGCACCGCCGGCTGATTCGCTACTACTCCCACGCTGTAGCCACCGAGGTGCGCAAAACCGCAGATGATGTTTTCGGCGTATTCGCGCTGCACCTCGTAGAATTCGCCGTCATCGATGACGCGCCTGATGACTTCGTGCATGTCATAGGGCTTGTTCGCGTTATCGGGGACGACGTCCAGCAGTGATTCCTCGCGCCGGTCGCGCGGGTCCGCCCCTGTTCCCTTCGGCGGATCCGCGAGATTGTTCGAGGGCACGAACCGGAACAGATCGCGCACCTGCTGCAGGCACTCCGTCTCGGAGTCACACGCAAAGTGCGCAACTCC
>DATBXT010000293.1:0-2182 GCA_036514115.1 Gemmatimonadaceae bacterium | reverse complement strand
AGTACCCAAGTGGCAAAGCGTGCCCGTCTTCGCTCCGTCTTCGATTGGCGCCGAGAGCTTGCTGCCGGTTCGAACGGCGTCAACGAAGTTGTCGATGTGAAGCTGCGTCAGCCAATCGTCGCCGAGGGTGTTGAGACTATCGCCCTTCGGCGCAGCGTGCAGCTGTTTGACGACCTTGTTCTTGAGATCGTAGACGACGTAGCCGTCGCGATCGACGACTACGCTCCCGTTCGTCCCGAGGACCGCAGTGCCGCGCGAACGATCATAGAGCGTGAGACCGTTGCAGCTCTGGCCCTGCCAGATGATGCTCTTGTTTCCGTCGAAGACGAACGTCGCCTCCTGGGTATCGGGAAACTGCCAGTCGTCGGCGTAATGGAAGCGCCCGCCAGTGGAGATCACGCTCGTCGGGTAGTCGACGCCGAGTAGCCAGCGCCCGACGTCGATCTCGTGCGTGCCGTTGTTGCAGATCTCGCCTGTTCCCCAGTTGGTGAACCAATGCCAGTTGTAGTGAATGACGTTATCGCGATAAGGAGTGCGCGGGGCCGGTCCCTGCCACAGCTCGTAGTCGAGATTCGGCGGGACCGGGACGACCTTCCCTTTCCCGATACTGGTTCGCGTATTGGCGTACCATGCCCTCGCCAGGTACGGCGTTCCGATCTGACCGTTACGGACCATCTGCAGTACTTCGATGAAGTGCGGTCCCGAACGAGCCTGGGTGCCGAGCTGCACTTTGAGCTTCGGATGCTTTCGAGCCGCGGCGACAATGAGCTCGTCCTCGCGCGGATCGTGGCCGCTCGGTTTCTCGACGTAGACGTGCTTGCCCGCGTCGAGAGCCAGAATCGTCGCCGGTGCGTGCCAATGATCCGGAGTGGCGATGACCAGCGCATCGACATTCTTGTCGTCGAGGACGCGGCGAAAATCGGTTACTGTCTTCGGTGGCGTGGCTTGTAGCTTGGACACGTCGCCGAGAGCCTTCGAAAGAACGTTCGAGTCGACATCGCACAGATACGCCAGGGATGTGTTCTTGCCCGCCGCAAAGGCATGAGCGTGCACCATGCCGCGGCCGTTGAGCCCCATCACCGCCACGTTGAGTCTCTCCGCCGGCGATCCTTCCAGTGCGAATAACGGCTGCGCTCCCCGCGTAGCAGCGAGAGCGCCAAGTCCCACGACTGATGCTCTTTTCAGGAAATCCCGACGATCGAGCGGATCCTTCGGCGTCATGAAATACTCCGGGTTACAAAGGCCGAATCTTGATATTGCGGAAGAAAACTTCGTCGACGTGATCCTGAAGCACGATATGCCCGGCGCGCTTCTGCGCGAAGTTGGGGATGCTGTGGTATTTGCTTTTGGCGAGCAGCGAGTCCATCTGCGGCGTGCCGAGCTCGAACTCCACCACCTTGGCTCCGTTCAGCCAGTGTTCGCCGTGATTACCGCGAAAGATGATCCTCGATGTATTCCATTCGCCTACCGGCGCGAGCTGTTTGTTGGCGCTCGGTGCGATCAAATCGTAAAGCGCTCCGGCGCGGTGCGATGGCACCTTGTTGTCCTCGTGTAGGCTGTCGTCCAGCATCTGGTACTCGAAGCCGAGCGCCGCGTGGTTGGGCGCGTTAGCCATCGAGATCTCTTCGGAGACGTTGTATTTGACACCGCTGTTTCCTGCGCGACTGATCTTCCATTCCCAAGAAAGGTCAAAATCGCGGAACGTATCCGTCGTCATCAGGTCGCCGCCGGCAGCCGGTTGACCATCCGGGAGGCGCGGCACATCGCCATCAGCGAGCTTCCGGATGGTGCCGTTGTCGATTTTCCAATGGGCGCTTGGTACGGTGTCGTAGCCAAGTCCCCGCCAGCCGTTGAAGGTCTTGCCGTCGAACAGCATGCGCCATCCGGCTTGCAGCTCCCATGGCGCCAAATTTGGGTCCATCGTCACGGTAACGCCGACGCTATGCGAGCGTGGAGGTAAATCCTTCACCCCCACCGGAGGGCCGTAGCAACGCGATCCATTGACATCGGGACATTTGCCGGGCCCGCATGCGGTAAGCACGGCGGCGCAGCCGAGCACAATTTCACAGGAAATCTTCATGTGTGCTGGGGTGTGAGTCGCGCCGGCTCCAGTCGCGGAGCCAGCAAATGTATAATCAGCCACGCCGTCACGTACGCAAGACCACACACTACGAATATCGGC
>DATBXT010000292.1:0-11418 GCA_036514115.1 Gemmatimonadaceae bacterium | reverse complement strand
AGGAAGTCCGGCCACACGACGTCCTCCGCCGCCTCCATAGACGTCATCGCCCATGACAGGATGGCCGATAGACGCGAGATGAACGCGGATTTGGTGAGTCCGTCCGGAATGGAGATGGGCACGAAGAAGATCCCCCGCATCGAACCGAGCAAGGCGTATGACGTCGGTCTTGGCTGGCCGACCCTTAATGACGATTGCCATGCGCTTCCGGTCTCGTGGATCCCGGGCTATCGGCTTGTCGATGGTGAGCTTATCCGATGAGAGGTGTCCCCAGATCATTACCGCGTAGCGTCTCTGGACCCGCCGCGCGGCGATCGCGCTGCTCAACAGCCGATGGGCGCGGTCGGTCTTGGCGACGATGAGGAGCCCAGACGTCTCCTTGTCCAGACGGTGGACCATACCGGCCCGTTCGGGGTCGCCCTCCTTGGACAACTCACCGCCCCGGCCGAGGAGGGCGTTGACAAGGGTCCCTGTCCAATTGCCGGGCGCGGGGTGAACGACCATTCCCGCGGGCTTGTCGACAACGAGCAGAGCATCGTCCTCGTAGACAATGCTGACCGGGATATCTTCCCCGAGGATCGCTCGCTTGTCGACCGTGGGGATCTCGACCCGCACCATCTCGCCCGGCTCCGGCTTGTAGCTTGCCTTTTCGCGGCGACCGTTGACGAGCACATGGCCTTGCGCGATGAGCGTCGCGGCCTGCGTTCTCGAAAGCTCAGCACGGTGGGCGATAAAGAGGTCGAGGCGGACATTGCTGTCCGCCTCGACGGGATACTCTCTGATGTCCGGCAGGATCTAACTCTCCGCCGGCGTATCCGATATGGGTGCGGCGACCACGGGGGACGCAGAGCGCTCTTCGCCCCACAGCACCCAGGCAAGCAGAAATGCTCCAACGCTTACAGCCATATCGGCGACGTTGAAAGTCGGCCAACGTAAATCGCCGACTCCGACGTCGATGAAATCCACAACTCCGGTGGCGGATCGAATCCGGTCTATCAGATTCCCAACCGCTCCTCCGCAGACAAGCCCCAACGCCAGGGTGCGCAGGAAGTCGCCTTGCCTCGTCGCCTGATACAGTCTGCCCAGTATCACCAGCGCACCCGCCGTCAGCGCCATGAATATCCAGCGCGAGTAAATCCCCAGGTTCAGTCCAAACGCTGCGCCCGGATTGTAAACCAAAGTCAGGCGGAGGTGGCTGCCGATGATCTCGTGGGGAACGTGCTGCGGCGACAGCGACGCGGCGGCGATCAGTTTGGTGACCAGATCTGTCGCCACGACGACTATCAGGGTACCCCAGAAGAGGGGTGGGTTAGGCTTGGCGCTTTCCATCTTCTTCGCGCTGCTTGCACTCTATGCAGTATCTCGCATGCGGCAGAGCGTCGAGACGCTCGAAGCTGATGTCGCGACCGCAGTTGTGGCACTTGCCGAACTGCTCGGGATTCCGGTAGAGCCGGCGGAGCGCTTCATCGATGTGCCAGAGGAAGCGGCCTTCCTGGCTGGCGAAGAGAAATGCCTTCTCGCGCTCCATGGCGTCGGTGCCCTGGTCTGCCATATGGAAAGAGTAAGCGCTCAGATCGCCATCGGCGCCCTGAGGGGTAGATCCGAAAGTCTCGTCGTAGTGGCCTAGCTCCTTGAGCACGCGCTTCCTTTCTTCGAGCAAGCGCTTCTCGAAGTGCTGCAGGCTCTTCTTCGGCATCGCCTTCGGCTTCTGCGTTTTCTTGCTGGCTGCTGTTGCCATTTCTAACTAACCCTCTCCAAGGCGACGTCGACGTTCTGCCCATCAAGGTCGAACGGGTGCGTCGCGTATTTTCCGTCGATTCGCTCGCCCACCGTCAGGTTGCGGGCGAGTACCTCATCGGCGATCCACTTCTGGAACGCCTTCACTGCTTCCTGAATCTCTTCGTTGCCGCCCACGAGAAGCGTGATGCGATCGCTGACGGCAAAACCCAGTTCCTTCCTCAGCCTTTGAACCCGGCTCACCAGCTCACGAGCCAGGCCTTCCAGTCTCAGCTCGCGCGACACCGTCGGATCGAGCGCGGCAAAATAACCGGCTTCCTCCTTCACCACCATGTCGCCCGAAGCGCTGCGAACGATGGTCACGTCCTCGGCGCTCAGCTGCCGCGAATCGTTCCCGACAGAAACATAAAGCGGCTTGCCTGACTCGAACTCTCTAAGCGCGTCGCTGGCCAGAGCCTGGACTGCCTCGGCGGCCAGCGGCGTTTCCTTGCCGAACTTCTTACCCAGAGAACGGAAATTCGGCTTAGCCTTTAAAGTTACTAGGCTGGCGGCGCTTGTGATGAACTCGATTTTCTTGATGTTGAGCTCAGCGGCCAGGAGGGGGCTGAGCTCCTCCAGAAGACCCTGCACGCGCGCTGCCGACGCCCCTGACAAAGGCACGACGCATACCATCTCGCTGAGCGGCTGACGCACCTTCACGCCGGCGTCCTCGCGCGCGGCGCGGCCGAGGGTGGCAAGTGTACGAAGCTGCTCCATCGCGCGCTCGAGGTCGGTGTCGACGTGGTTTGCGGGTTCCCTTCTGAAGGGTGCGAGGTGCACTGGCGCGCCAGTCAGCTCGCGGTGCACCCAGTCGGTAATGAATGGGGCGAACGGCGCCAGCAGCCGGCACGTGACGATGATGATCTCGTGTAGTGTCGCAAAGGCTGCCCGGTTCTCTTCTCCGTCGACTTCGTAGAACCGGTGGCGGCTCTGACGCACGTACCACTTCGATACGTCCTCGTCGAAGAAAGTCATCACGGCCTTGGCCGCGTTGGTCGCCTCGTAGCGCTCGAGGAGTTTGTCCGCTTCGGCTTCCACAGTAGCGAGGCGCGACAGAATCCATCGGTCCAGCAATGGCCGATCGTTGGGCGAAGGGTCACTCGATGATGGAGACCATCCGAAGTTCGCGTATTCCGCGAAGATTCCGGTGTAAACGTTTTTGAACGTCAGAAGAAAGCGACCAGCGGTGTCACGAATCCCCGCCTCGTCGAAACGCCGCGGAGTCCACAGCTGACTCGATGTCGTCAGGAAAAGTCGAACGGCATCTGCGCCGTAGCGGGGGATCACCGTGTTCGGGTCGATGATGTTTCCCAGGCGCTTCGACATTTTCTGGCCTTCGGCGTCGAGCACGAGGTCGTTGACCACGACCGACCGATACGGCGCCGTCGAATCGTCGGTACCCGCTTTAGTCCCTGCGCCGAAGACATTGTTCGGCAGCGCGTCCCCGAGGCCGGTCGCGATCGCCAGCAACGAATAAAACCAGCCGCGGGTCTGATCGATCCCTTCGGCGATGAAATCAGCGGGAAAGTAGCGCGCGAACTTTTCCTTGTTCTCGAACGGGAAGTGCCACTGTGCAAACGGCATAGAGCCGGAGTCGAACCAGGCGTCAATGACCTCCGGCGTCCGCTTCATCGTCCCGCCGCACTTGCACTTGAACTCGTAGCGGTCGATAAACGGCTTATGCGGATCGAACGGCTCCGGCAACTGCGTGCCCGCGCGCGTCGCGAGCTCCGCGTATCCGCCGATCGCTTCGGCGTGGGCGTCGTCCTTGTCACACACCCAGATCGGCAGCGGCGTGCCCCAGTAACGATCGCGGGAGACGGCCCAGTCGATGTTGTTGGTGAGCCACTCGCCAAAACGTCCCGCACCGACCTCCGGCGGATGCCAGTCGACGCGGGAATTGCGCGCCAGCATCTCGTCCTTGAACTCGGTTGTGCGCACGAACCACGACGTGCGCGCGTAGTACAGGAGCGGCGTCTCGCACCGCCAGCAATGGGGGTAAGCGTGCTCGAACAGCGCCGACTTCCAGAGGACGCCGCGCTTCTTGAGCTCCTCCAGAATTACGGGATCAGCGTCCTTGACGAACATCCCGCCAACCAGCGGCATGTCGCTCGGGAACTCGCCGCGCAAATTCACAGGCTGCAGGAACGCGAGCCCGTTGCGCTGCCCGGCAGCGTAGTCGTCGGCGCCGAACGCGGGCGCCATGTGCACGACGCCGGTGCCTTCCTCGGCGGAGACGAAGTCTTCGCCGACTATGATCTCGTGATTCCCGTCCTTGTATGACACCCAGTCGAGCGGGCGCGCGTACCGATTGCCGACCAGCTCCGTACCGCGGAAAGCCTTGACGGCATCCCAGCGCGTCTCATAGTCCTCGCCAAGAACCGCCCCAGCGCGTGAGGCGGCAAGAATGATGGTCTCGTCGGCTTCACTCTTTTTCTTGCGCAGCTCGACGTATTCGAGCGCGGGACTCACCGCCAGCGCGACGTTCGAGACGAGTGTCCAGGGCGTCGTCGTCCACACCAGAATCCGCCGACGCCCTTTCGACGACCCCTCTGCGACGAGATCGAGCGCGACGAACGCGCTGGGATCCTTTACGTCCTTGTAACCTTGCGCCACCTCGTGGCTCGACAACGTGGTTCCGCATCGCGCGCAGTACGGCAGAACCTTGTGGCCGCGATAAAGTCGCCCGCGACGGAATAGTGTTGCCAGCGACCACCAAACGCTCTCGATGTAATCGTTCGAGTAGGTGATGTACGGATCGCTGTAATCCAGCCAGTATCCGATGCGCTCGCTCAGCGATTCCCAGTCGGCGCGATACCGCCAGACGCTTTCCCGGCACATCTCGTTGAACCGCTCGACGCCGATCTTCTCGATCTGCTGCTTCGCCGTTCGGATGCCAAAGTCGGTCTCGATCCTCTTCTCGACCTCTATTTCCACCGGCAGGCCGTGGGTGTCCCATCCAGCTTTGCGGGCGACGTGCTGTCCGCGCATTGCCCGATACCGGCAGAACAGATCCTTCACCGTTCGCGAGAACACGTGATGGATTCCCGGCTTTCCGTTGGCGGTGGGCGGGCCTTCGAAGAAGACGAATTCCGGCTTACCCTCCGTCGCGGCGAGAGTCTGCTCGAAGAGTTTCTCTTCTTTCCAGAGTGCGAGGACCTCTTTCTCCAGGTCGTCGGGCGAGCGGTCGGTGGGGAGCAGCCGGAACCGCCTGCCCTTCTCGTCTCCGCCCGATCCGCTCGACGGTGTCGAGGCGGGCCGGACTGCGGTCATTCTTTTCCTGGTCCGGAGGAGTTCGAGCCGGCGCCTCTGAGAGTGCTCGCTACCACCTGCGAATCCGAAGCTTCGACCTCCGACAGCTGCCGCGCGATCAGCGTGCGCATTTGCGACAGGTAGCTGCGTCGCGAGCGGTCGAGGGCGTCCAGTTCTTCCTCCATGCGACGCACATCCGCTTTTGCGTTCTCGATGATCCGCTCGCCTTCGGCCTGCGCCTCACGAATAACGAGCTGCGCTTCCCGTTCGGCTTGCTCGCGGACTTCCCCGCGCAGCTGCTGTGCCGCTATCAACGCGTCGTTCAGCGCTTTGTCACGCTCACGAAACGCGCGCAGTTGCTCATGAAAGCTCCGGGCTTTCGAATCGAGATCCTGATTGACACGCGTCAGGCGCTCCATCTCCTCCGCGACCTGGTCGCGAAATTGATCGACGCGCGCGGGATTGTACCCGCGCAGCGCCCGACCGAAGTCGTAGCGCCTCACGTCGAGTGGTGTCAGATGAAACGCTTCGTCGATCATTTCTCCCTCGCTCCGAAGAGGGTGGTTCCCAGGCGGACCATTGTCGCGCCTTCTTCGACCGCGATCTCGTAATCGTTGGACATGCCCATCGAAAGCTCCGTCGCCGGGTGGCCGGCGCCAACCAGAATGTCGCGTGCCTCACGGCCCTCGGCGAACGTCCGACGCATTTCGGTTTCGGTTGCTGTAAAGCTAGCCATTGTCATCACTCCGCGGACACGAATTCCCGAAAGAGTGGCGAGTCGCTCGGCTTCCGGAAGGAGATCGGCGAGATGATAACCGCCCTTGGTGCCTTCACCGGAAAGATTCAGCTCCACCAGCGCGTCCACAGCGCGCCCGCGCGCGATTCCGAACTCGCACACCGTGTCCGCGAGACGCGAGCTATCCAGCGAATGCAGCAACACGAATTGCTCCAGGGCCTTCACCTTGTTTCGCTGCAGATGTCCGATGAGGTGCCAGCGCACCGGCACATCGACATCCGCCATTTTTTTCACGGCTTCCTGCACCTTGTTCTCGCCAACGTCGTGCAGACCATTCTCGTAGGCCGCGCGCGCCGCTTCGGGACCATGCGTCTTCGTAACCGCCACGATCGTGACCCGCTGGCCATGTCCGCCGCGCTCGACCGCCGCGGCGATTCGCGCCCGCACGTCGGCCACGCGTTCGGCCAGGCCGGGGAAAGCCATAGGTGTCAAATTTAGTTGGGCCCGTCGCGCCGTTCAATTAACGCGCGGCGTCGCGATTTCAGTCGCTGAACCCCAGCGTCCGACTGAGGCGCTTCATCATTGCCTCGTCGGGGCCTTTGACGTTGACCGTGACGGAGCCCGCATACGCGCTCCCCGTTATGCGCACGATCCTCTCCCGGTTCGCCATCGACGGGCTGACTCGGCCGTCGTACTTGAGGACAAAGTTGCCCATGAAGGAATCGCCATCGCACTCCACCGCGATGTCCGGCGGCACTGTGATCTCGACGTTGCCGAGGAGCGCTACGGCCTCGATCTCCGAGAGCCCGTATCCAACTTCCGCGGTACGCAGATCCAGCTCGACGCTTCCAAGGACTGCCAGCGCGCGGAATCGCCGGGAAAGCTGCCACGGTCCCTTCTTCTCGTTGCTGCTCAGAAAGGAAACAACGCCGGATATCGACCGGGGATTCAGGGCCAGTTCGTTCCCGCTCTCCGGTGGAGAGTAGCCCGAATTGGCCAGGCGCTGGTCTTCTGCTCGATAGTCGGCCATCTCAGGCGGACTTGCCGAACAGGCGTCCAACGAGACGCACGATGTTCTGCATGTTGCGGCTGATGTCGTTGAACATGACGGTCACGAACAGCAGTCCGATGATCAGGAGTCCGCCCTTCAGGATGCGCTCCCTCGTTTGGGTGCTGAACGCGCTGCCTTTTATGGTCTCAGCCACATTCAGCACAATTTGACCGCCGTCGAGAATCGGAATCGGAAGCAGATTGAACACTGCCACATTGATGCTGATCAGCGCGATGAGCAAGAGCAGAGTCTCGATTCCGCCGCGCGCTGCCTGAACCGACACCTGAGCGATCGCGATCGGCCCGCCCAGATCCTTCACGCCGACGCCGTGCGCGAGGGAGCCGAGCGCGGAGAAGATCTTCCCGCCGTTGTCGAGTGTTAGGTTCCACGCCTCGCTGAACGCGCGGCCAACGGAGATCGGCGTGAATCCCTCCGTTGCCACCATTCCGATTCTGCCGAGAGTGCGTTTTTCGCCGGTGCGCGGATCAGGAGCCGTTTCTGCTGCCGGTGTTACACCCACGCTGATTGATTTGCCCTGGCGCACGAGGCCAAGATCAATCCGTCGCCCGGCGGAGGCGCCGATCGTGTCGAGAAGCGTCTCCCACCGGTCCAGCGGACGGCCGTTCAGAGTGGCAATGCTGTCCCCCGCCTGGATTCCCGCGAGCGCAGCCGGCTTGCCGGCGGTGACGGCCGCTGCGACGGGGATCGGCGTGGGAAATCCCGAATGAAGCAGCAGTCCGACGTAAATGAAGTACGCCAGCAACGCGTTCATCGTTACTCCGGCGAGCATGATGAAAAGCCGGGCGATGAGAGGCTTCGACTCGAACCACCTCGATTCCGGGATCGGTTTGGGACCGAACGGAATCATTGCGTTCGGGTCGAATCCATCCTTCGGATTCCCCGCGTGTGTCGCCGAGTTCTCGGCGCCGCCCTCGAGAAAAGCGGTCGCCTCGTCTTCGCGTGAAGCCATCCGCACATATCCACCCAGCGGCAGCGCGGCAAGAATGTATTCGGTCTCGCCGAATCGCTTCTTCAGCAGCGAAGGACCGAACCCGATCGAAAAACGCGGCGCGTAAACGCCAGTAAGCTTGGCGGCGATGAAGTGCCCCAGCTCGTGGACGAAGACCACCAGTCCGAAAACAATGATGGGTGCTATCCAGCTCAGCAACTGAACATCTCCTGAACGTGACGACGCGCGGCTGCATCTGCCGCGAGTAATTCGCCTCGGTTGTCTGACGGCATCCCACTCAATCGGTCGAGGGCCGACGAAATTCCGCGGGCGATGTCGGAGAAGCGGATCTTGCCAGCGAGGAATGCCGAGACGGCGCACTCGTTGGCGGCATTGAATACTGCGGGTGCGGCTCCTCCTGCCTTCCCGGCGGCAATGCCGAGTCGGAGCGCCGGAAACCGCTGGTGATCGACGGGCTCGTAGGTCATCGGAGATAGTTTAACCGGATCAAAGGTCGGCACGCCCTCATCCGCAACCCGTTCGGGATGCGTCAAAGCATACAAGACCGGTAATTCCATCGTCGGCACGCTCATCTGGGCCAGCACACTGCCATCGATGAACTCCACGAAGGAATGGACCACACTCTGAGGGTGGACCACCACATCGATCCGGTCATATGGAAGTCCAAAGAGAAAATGCGCCTCGATGACTTCCAGCGCCTTATTGGCGAGTGTCGCGCTGTCGATGGTGATCTTGCGTCCCATCCTCCAGGTCGGGTGCCGCAGCGCGTCTTCCACGGTGGCAGTCGCCAGGCGCTCGGCGCTCCAGTCACGAAAAGGCCCGCCCGAAGCGGTGAGCACCACTCGCTTCACCTGCGATGTTGGATGTCCGGTGATGCACTGGAGTATCGCGCTGTGCTCGCTGTCGACCGGGACGACTTCACCGGCGCCGGAGATGCAAGCCTGCCTGACAAGATCTCCAGCGATGACCAGCGTCTCCTTGTTGGCAAGCGCCACACGCTTGCCGCCTTCGAGTGCTGCGAGCGTGGCATCCAGTCCAGCCGCTCCGACGATTGCGTTCAAGACTATGTCCACGTCGCTGCGAGTCGCAGCGGTCACCAACGCATCTGTTCCGCTCTCCCAGGACGCGTCGCTTCCGTCCTGCGACTCCACCATCCCGACGAACGACGGGGAGAATTTCAGCGCCTGCTCTTTCAGCAGGGCGGCGTTGCTGTTGGCCGTTAGAGCTGTAACACGGAATCTTTCCCGCTGCCGGTCCAGCACGCGCAGCGCCGTGGTGCCAATGGATCCCGTCGAGCCAAGCACCGCAACCCCCTTGGGCGCGGCCACAGCGGTCACTGGGGGATGGGCAGGAGCAACCGGCCCAGCATCAGGAACGCGACCGGCATGACGAACAGCAGACTGTCGAACCGGTCGAGGATTCCGCCGTGGCCGGGAATGATGCGCGAGCTGTCCTTGACGCCTGCTTCGCGCTTCAACAGCGACTCGGCGAGATCGCCGGTCTGCGCGGCAACGCTGACGACGATTGCAAACAACACTGCGCCCTGGATGGTCAGCCCGAGCGACGCGAACGGCATCAGGATGAAGCGCACGTAGAGCAGGCAAATGACGATCGCCAGTCCGAGCCCACCCACCGCGCCTTCTACCGTCTTGCCGGGAGAGATGGCGGGAATGAGTTTCTTCCGCCCGAACGTTCGCCCGAACATGTACGCCCCGATGTCCGTCGCCCAGGTCAACAGCACTGGCAAAACCACCAGCGCTGTTCCCGCGCGCGCGCCGACCGCGTAATCATGGTAGCGCAAAGCGTAGATGTACGAGAACAACGACGCGTAGAGCACACCGAACGCAGTTATCGAAACGGCCGCCAGCGGCTTCCCCTGTGGACCGCGCAACCAGATCGTGCTGGCGAAGAGCACCAGCACCATCGCCACGACTGCTGTAAGAGACAGCGAATAGACGCCGAGTCGCTGGGCGTGGATAGCAATCGGTATAAGCGCCGCGAGGACGATGCCTGGCGGCTCGAGTGGCTGCACGCCGGTTTCGCGCGCCATCCTGAACAGCTCCCAGGCGGCCAGCGCGGCGAGAACCGACAACAGAATCGCCAGTGCCCAATCGCCAAAGTAGACGATGGCGATGCTCGCGGGCGCAGCGATGACCGCGAAAATGGTGCGGCGTGCCAGCTCGGACACGCTCTAGACTTCCATGATTTCTGCTTCTTTTCCCTTTAACAACTCATCGATCCTGCCGATGTAGTCGTCGTGAAGCTTCTGCAGCTCCTTCTCCGCTCTCTTCTGCTCGTCTTCGGACGTCTTCTCGAGCTTCTTGAGTTGGTCGCGGGCGCTCGTCCGCGCGTGACGGATCCCGATCCTCGCTTCTTCGGCGAGCTTATGGACGACTTTCACCAGCTCCTTGCGACGCTGTTCGTTGAGGGCTGGCAACGGAACGCGAATGACCCCCGACTGTGTCTGCGGATTGAGGCCAAGGTCAGATTCGCGGAGCGCCTTCTCGATCGCCGAAACAAGCCCCTTGTCCCACGGCGTAACGGTAAGCAACCGCGGCTCCGGGGCGGACACGCTGCCCACCTGGTTGAGCGGCATCTGCTGTCCGTACGCGTCGACGCGGACTGTGTCGAGCAAGCTGGTTGTGGCTTTTCCCGTTCGAATCGACGACAGCTCGCGCTTCGACGCCTCGAACGACTTCTCCATCGCGGTCCGGCAGTCCTTCGTGATCTGAGGAATTGTCGTCATTGTACGATCGTTCCGACGCGCTCGCCCAGCAGCGCCTTCGCAACCTCTCCGTGACGGTGAATGTTCAGTACGATGATCGGGAGTTTGTTCTCTTTGCACAGCGTTATCGCCGTCTGGTCCATCACGCCAAGCTCATTGACCATGACATCGCGGTAGCTGATCGACTCGTAGCGCGTCGCTTCCGGATCGCGCTTGGGATCAGCCGAGTAGACGCCGTCGACGCTCGTCGCCTTGATGATGACGTCGGCGTGGATCTGGATGGCGCGCAGAGCAGCCGCGGTATCCGTCGAGAAGTACGGGTTGCCCGTGCCCGCGGCGAAGATCACGATTCGCCCCTTCTCGAAGTGCCTCATCGCGCGACGGCGAATGAACGGCTCGGCGATCGATTCCATCGCGATCGCCGTCATTACCCGGGTCTCGAGGTCCGCCTTCTCCAGCACATCCTGAAGCGCCAGCGCGTTGATGACCGTGCCGAGCATGCCCATGTAATCGGCGCCCGCGCGCTCCATCCCCACTTTCGAGAGCTGCACACCGCGAACGATGTTGCCGCCGCCGATCACCAGCCCGACACTGGCGCCCATCTTTGAGATGTCGCTGATCTCGGTCGCGAGCCGTTTCAGAATCTCGAAATCGAAACCAGTGCCCTTCTGGCCGGCGAGAGCTTCGCCGGAGAGCTTCAGGAGAACGCGCTGGTACTTGAGATCGGGCAACGGGAGCGGGCTAAAGGTTTTAACAGCAACTTGAACGGGTGCGAGCAGTGAGTAACCAATGTTGCGAGCAGCGGGTTCACGACGTCGGGACGTACCTCAATGGCGTGACAGGCACTGCCTGTGCCGTGAATTGCGCCGAGAGACGTCCCGACGTCGTGAACTCACCAACTCGTAACT
>DATBXT010000291.1:0-2264 GCA_036514115.1 Gemmatimonadaceae bacterium | reverse complement strand
CACGGCCATCACACCGA
Organism: Gemmatimonadaceae bacterium; assembly: GCA_036514115.1. Classification (GTDB taxonomy): domain Bacteria; phylum Gemmatimonadota; class Gemmatimonadetes; order Gemmatimonadales; family Gemmatimonadaceae; genus UBA4720. The sequence goes on along the minus strand of DATBXT010000291.1, from coordinate 2,247 downwards.
TTCCGCCCACCAACAGCGCGACCGACGACAGCGACACCATCACCAGAAAGAACACGCCGGTGATCTTGTTGAACGTGTCCAGGATCTGATCCTGGGTCATGAGGTCGAAATTGTTCTTGTCCGCCGGACGCAATCGACGCATCTCGCGTAAAGCAATTGTCACGGCTTCCTGGGCCTGCTGCGTTGTCACTCCTTTGCGCGGCTTCACCGGGATGTACAGCGCGTTCGTTTTATCGATGGTGAACTGGTGGTCCATCATCTGGTAGGGGACGATCGCTCCGATGTCCTGGCCTGGCGGCGAGAAAATATTGTCCGGCTGCGCATAGAGTCCGATCACCCGCGCCGGTCGTCCGCTGATTCTTATCTGCTTATCGAGCACAGACTCGCGTCCGAACAGCTTGTGAGCGGCCTTCTCGTCGAGGACCGCCACGCTCGCCCCCGATGCCAGCTCGGCGGGTGTAAACCACCGGCCATCCAGCAGCTCACCGCCCTGGATCTCCTGGTATCGATCGTCTGCCCCCATAACGAGCACGTTCTGGGTTCGCTCGGCTTCGTAAGAAAGGCGTCCATTGTTCTGCGCCCATATCGCGGCGTATTCGACTTCCGGCAGCTTCTTGATCCTGTCGGCCTCCTCCTGGGCGAGGTCAGGTCTGACACGAATCCACTTCGGCAACCGGTCCGGATTCACCGGCGTCTGCGAAAAGACCTTGACGACGTAGAACGTCGTCGGGCCGGCGATCTCGATGGTGCGAACGATCTGCCCCTGGATGCCCTGAACTATCGCGGCCATGGTCATGACGGTGGAAACGCCGATGACGACGCCGAGGATCGTCAGCGATGACCGCAGCTTGTTCGCGCGGATGGTATCCACCGCGATCTGAACGTTGCTCCGTATCCGCTCTGCGATAATCATTCTGCCCGCAAAGCCTCGATCGGATCCAGCTGCGCGGCGCGCGAGGCCGGGTACACTCCGAAAAGGACTCCGACTCCGGCGCCAAGCCCGAGCGCGAGCATCACAGACCAGAGGCTGACTCGTGCGGGGAGGGGAGACGCGAGACTGACGAGACTTGCCAATCCCCAGCCGGCAACGACGCCGCAAAGTCCCCCGATCGAGGCGAGGACGATCGACTCGACGAGAAACTGACGCTGGATGTCGGCGCGCTTCGCACCCATTGCCTTTCGCACGCCGATCTCATGGGTTCGCTCCGTCACCGACATCAGCATGATATTCATGATGACGATGCCGCCGACCACGACACCGATCGCGACGATGGCCGGGATAACCGAGAAGAGAATCCGCGTCAAGTTCTTCCAGAATTCTACCAGCGCGTCGGCTGTCTCAACGGAGAAGTCAGGCTCCTCTGTTGGGCGGAGACGATGTGCCACGCGCATCGCTTCTTCAGCGCGCTGCATCCCGCTCGGAACGAGGTCCGCTCTCGGCATCTTGACCGAAACGTTGGTCGTCTTACGCCGGCCGAAAAGCATCTCCAGGTTCGGCAGAGGCAGGAGGACGAAACCGTCAAATGACTGGCCGAGCACGCGCCCCTTCTTGGCGATCGTACCGACGACGGTAAATCGCTGGCCGACGATGCGGATGTCCTGCCCGACGGGGTCGACGTTCTCGAACAGTTTTTCCGCGATGTCCGCGCCAATGACGGCTACCGAGTGATGATCACGGACGTCTATGTCGCTGATCGGTCGGCCGCTGGCGAAAACGTAGTCCTGGACGACCTGAAACGGGGCGGTGATGCCAAAGACCGCGACGTCGGCCTGGGTTCTGTTCTTCCAGACGATATCCGCGATCGGGACCGGCCAGCCCGTCTGCATGCTGACGGCGACTGCCTCGGGTACTGCGGCGGCCACGGCCTGCGCATCGGACTCCGTGATGCGCGGCCGGCGCTGGAGTTTCCGCCATTCATCGTCGTCGAACAGGCCGATACGAATCGGTGTGCGCCTCACCTGGAAAGTATTCGCGCCGATGAGCGCGCTGGCGAGGTTTTCCTTCACGTAAGCGTTCATGCCCGAAATGATCGCCACCACCGCTACCAGAAACGCGACGGAGACGATGATCCCGAGCAGGGTGAAGAAGGACCGCAGCTTGTTGACGCGGATCTGCTCGAGAGCGGTTGCGATGACGTCGGCGAAGCGCATGCCAGTAATTTCGGGGTCGGGCAGCGTACGCGCTATACAGCTTATCGGCCGGGCGGGAAAGCGCCCGCGCCGACGTTACCCTACTCGTATCTGAGC
>DATBXT010000290.1:0-5649 GCA_036514115.1 Gemmatimonadaceae bacterium | reverse complement strand
CGAGGGTAAAAGAGTTCGCCGACGCGATGAGCAACGCGCAGGGGAAAGTGCTGCTGCATTGCACCATCGCGTGGCGGGCCAGCCACCTCTGGGCAGCTTATCTCATTCAGTACCGCAACGTGCCGGTGGGAACCGCACTCAGTCAGGCGCGGATGATCAACCTGATGGACGACATGCGCATGGATGGCGATCGCCAGCCAGTGGAATCATTTCTGGGTCGCGCCGTGCCGGAGGTCGGGCACCCCAAAGGCTGAGGCATAATTAAGGAGACAAACAAGGGCGCCAGAGGCAGATTTTACTCTTCCTCAAATCAACCACCCATGAAAATCGATCGCCGTGGTTTCCTGGTAGCGTCGTCTTCGGCCATAGCGCTTGGGAAGACGGGACTATCGCTGCCTGCGTTTGCTCCGCCGTCCGACGACACAGAGCCACCAGAGCTCGACCGCGACATCCAGGGAAGATCGATAGCGGTCTACACCACCGCCGACAAAACCAACTACCGCCTCAGTCCGACCGACAAGCTGACCTTCAAGCAGATGGGTCAGCCGCTCGAGACCCAGATCTGCGTCTTCGTCGATCCCACCAAGCGGGCCCAGTCGATAGTCGGCATCGGTGGCGCGCTCACCGATGCGTCGGCCGAGACTTTCGCCAAAATACCTGCCGCAAAACAGCGGGAGGTTCTCGATGCGTACTTCGATCCCAACAAGGGCATCGGCTACACACTGGGCCGGACGCACATCCATAGCTGCGATTTCTCATCGGCCAGCTATACCTATGTGACCGAAGGCGACAAGGATCTCAAATCCTTCAGCATCGACCACGACCGCCGGTTCCGAATCCCCTTCACAAGGCAGGCGCTGGCGACGGCAGGAGGGAAGCTGACTCTGTTCGCCAGTCCGTGGAGTCCGCCCGCATTCATGAAGACGAACAACGACATGCTCCACGGCGGCAAACTGAAGCCGGAGTTCTATCAGTCGTGGGCGAACTACTATACGAAGTTCATCAAGGCCTACGAGAGTGAAGGAATTCCGATCTGGGGAATCACGGTGCAGAACGAGCCGATGGCGACTCAGACCTGGGAGTCATGCATCTACTCCGCGGAGGACGAGCGGGATTTCATTAAGAACTACCTCGGTCCGACCATGCACCGCGCGGGTTTGGCGACCAGGAAGATCATCGCCTGGGACCACAACCGCGATCTGATTTACCAGAGAGTGAGTACCATCCTCGCGGATCCCAAAGCGGCGCAGTACGTGTGGGGCATCGGCTACCACTGGTACGAGCCGTGGAGCGGCGGCACCATGATGTTCGACAACGTCCGTCTGGTACACGAGACCTATCCCGACAAGCCGCTGCTCTTCACTGAAGGCACCGCGGATTCGTTCAAGCCCGAGGACATCCACGCCTGGCGACTGGGCGAGTATTACGGCCGCTCGATGATCAACGATTTCAACGACGGCGCGGTCGGCTGGACCGACTGGAACGTATTGCTCGACGAGCAGGGCGGGCCAAATCACGTCGGCAACTTCTGCTTCGCGCCGGTTCACGCGGATACGAAGACAGGCGAGCTGATTTATACCAACTCGTATCACTACATCGGGCACTTCTCCAAGTTCGTGCGGCCGGGCGCGAAGAAGATTGCCAGCTCGCCGAGCCGAAGCGCGCTTCTTTCCGCCGCGTTCGTCAACCCCGACGGCAAGGTGTCGGTGGTGGTAATGAATCCCGGCGATCAGAAGATCACGTGGTTTCTATGGGTCGCGGGAAACGCCGCAGAAGTGACGAGCCTGCCGCATTCTATTCAGACGCTGGTGTTCTGATCGAGTCAGCTGCCGCCGAAGGAGATCTACCGCCACAAACATTAGACTATTGACCGCCTGCACATGAGGTCCTATGGTCTAGCGGACCTCGAGGCTATGCGTTCGCCGCTACTCGCGACATCAATGCTGTCCCCGCCGTCTTCAGGCATTCTCACGTGAACGGGGAGGCATAATGTCGGCGCGGTGCATCAAACTCGTAGCAACTCTGTCGGTCCTTCTAGTGGTCGTGTTCACATCGTCGTGCTCAGACGGCACCGCCCCGCCACCAGCGAAGCCCACCAAGCTGATGCTCGTCACTCAGCCTTCGACGACGGCCGAAACGATGGTCCCCTTGGCAACACAGCCGGTAGTGCAGGTGGTGGACGCTGCCGGGAACGCGATCGCCGCATCTGCGACAATTACCGCCAAGGTCATAAGTGGGAACGGGGCCGTAGTTACCAGCGGCTCGGCGACAACTAACGAGGCGGGACTTGCAACCTTCGCCGGGTTGACGCTCGGCGCAGTGAGCACGGGGGTCGGGCCACTAACCCTCGAGTTCAGCGCCAGCGGCCTGACATCAGCAACGGCGAACGTCGAGCTGCACTGCGCGCTGCGTACACTCGCACTCGGACAGACATTCTCTGGTGCAATCACCAGTGGAGATTGCGCGCGCGGCGGAATTCTTTATCACGTTTTCCGACTGGCGACGTCACAGCCGGTAAGTGGAATCGGGTTCACGTACGACGGACCGTTCCGCGAAGGACTGTTTGTTCGTGGCGCGAACGAACCTTCGGTTGCCTGGGGCTTTACCTCACCGGTTGGCTCGCCTACACCCATTCACTTCAACTTCAGAGTCTTGCTTCCCGCCGGCAATCACGACGTCACTGTGGCGGCGATGGATCCGGGCACGACTGGCTCGTACACCGTCGCGGCCGCCATGGAGCCCGAAGACCTCAGTTGCAGCACCGTGGCGTTCGCAGCCAGTCCGATCACAACAACGCAGCACCTGGCGACGGGAGACTGCCAGAACACATCGTCAGGAGCCTTCGAGGATAATCTCTTCGTCGGGCTCCCTGCGGGAGCAGTCCTCACTGCCTCCCTCAGCTCGACGCAGTTCGGTCCGGAAATCCGTCTCTACAATCTGACCACCGGCAACCTTGCCGCTGGGGGCGATCGTGGACAAACGAGCCTTACTTTCACGAATCCCACGGGCCAGGCGGCGGCGGTCTATGGACTTGTCCTTACCAGCGCGACCGCCATTACGGGCGCCTACACCCTGACGCTCAACGTCACTTATCCTGCGGGCATCCGCGCCGGGGAGTCGCAGCTGAACTTGCCAGTCATGGAAATGAGCCGTCTAACGAGGGCGGGCGGCGTCGCAACCGCGACGGGCAAAGCGCGCTCGGCAGCCTGGTTAGAGCGATGAAATGGTTGGCGCTCGCACCGCCATACCCGGTGTTACGCCTTCTACTGCTGTCCCGTTAGTGACTACTGAGACGCCGTTGACGATCACGTGCTCGATGCCGATCGGCGGCAGTGACGGCTCGCGATAAGTCGCGCGATCGAGGACTTTCGCCGAGTCGAAAATCGTGATGTCCGCGTCCGCGCCTTTGCGGAGCCGTCCCTTGTTTCGCATCGCGGGAACTCGCGCTTCGAGTCGCTGCGCCGGCCTCAATGTCATCTTCTCGATTGCTTCCATCAATGAGAGCGACCTGGTCTCGCGCACGTAGCGGCCTAGCACTCTCGAGAACGTGCCCGCGGTTCGCGGATGTCCCGTTCCATTCTGCCAGTACGCGTCGCTCGCGATCATTGTGAGCGGGCTGGCGATCGCAGCGGCGACCATCGGCTCCGTGTTGGTGTGAACCACGATTGGCCCGCCGCTCGCGCTGTATCGGTCGAAGCTCTCCCGATTCAGTCGCTCGCCAGTGCGCGGCCACTCGATGTCCGCGAGTTTGGCATCCGGCGCGTTCTTATAGACGTCCTGAATCGTCGCCGACTGGATCTCCGTCATTCCGGCTGCGTATGGGTACGCCTCCGCTGTCACGTCGTGTCCTTCGGAACGCGCTGCCTGGATCATCTCCAGCATCGCCGGTGTCTGCGACAACGCAGAGCTGTTGAGATGTACCACCTGCAACGGTGCGCCAGTTTCTTTGGCGAGTGAGAGCACGTCCTCGAGACCTTCGACGCCGGGCACAATGTGAACGTGGACCGACGTCTTAGTTTGCGCCGCCACGCGGAATATCTCCAGTCGTTCGTCTCTCGTCGCGGCCGGCGTGTACTGAAATCCGGCCCCGATGCAGATTGCGCCATCTTTCAAGCCAAGCTTGATGCAGTGGATCATTTCGCGAACCTGCGCTGGTGACGCGACGCCATACGCCCCCGCGTCCAGCGGGAACCAGTCGCTCGAATCCTTCATCACCGACATCCGAACCTTGATGTGCCCGATGCTGACGCCGTAGTTGATTCGCTCGCCGGCGCTGCGCGCGCGGTACCATCCGGCGACGTCCGACGTGCCCAGCTCGAGCTCCAGCGTAGTCGTCACTCCGTCGAGCGATTGCATTCTGTAGGTCTCGTCTACGGTACCGTGTGAATGCAAATCGATAAAGCCTGGCGCGACGACGAGACCGCGGGCATCAATCGAATCCGCGCCTTCCAGCGGCTCCGTGGTGATGTCGGCGATTCGACCATCCCGTATTCCGATATTCCTCACAGCGTCGAGCTTCGACTCAGGATCCACGACGCGTCCGCCCAGGATCACGCGGTCGAATCGCGCCTTCGTCAGGTCAACACTCCCGCGTGCGCGCGGAATCGGAGGCACACCGGGCTCGGCAGATCCAGTCGCTGCCCGGTCGGAGTCAGGCGTCCTGTGGCCTCGTCGCGACCAAACACGACGATGGAGTTCGACCGCTGGTGCGCCACGAGCAGCCACCGCTCGCTCGGGTCGAGGCTGAAATTGCGCGGCCAGTCGCCCGCTGTGCTGATCACCTGGTCGAGCGAAAGCGATCCAGTCCCGGAAACCGAGAACACAGCGACGCTGTTGTGCCCGCGGTTCGACACGTACAGGCTGCGGCCCGACGAGGTGATATGAATGTCCGCCGGATAATTCGTCCCCGACCATCCCGTGGGCAAAGTCGACCACTTTTCGACGGTCGTCAGTGTGCCGCGATCATGGTCAAAGCGATACGATGCAACCGTGGAATCCAGCTCGTTGGCCACGAAGATCAGTGGCAGCGTTGGGTGAAACACGATGTGCCGCGGCCCTGCACCCGAACGCGCGACGCCATCACTCCCACCGCTCCGCAGCGAATTACCCTCGAGATCGAGACGATAAACGAAGATCCTGTCAGCGCCGAGGTCGGCGGCGAGCGCGAAGCGGTTGGACGGATCGGTGATGATGCAGTGGGCGTGCGGCTCGCCCTGGCGATCCGCCACCGGCCCGTGACCGGTGTGCTTCACCACTGACGTGGCAGCGCCGAGCGCTCCATCCGGTTGAATCGGCAACATCGCCACGTTCCCGCCGTTGTAATTGGCGACCAGTACCGCCTGCCCACTGCGGTCGACGCTCACATAGCAGGGGGCCGCGCCCTCGGACGCGACCTCGCCGAGCTTCGTCAGCGCGCCCGTATCCGCCGCGACAGCGAATGAGCTGACTGCGCCTGATGCGCGCCCCTGGTATTTGTCCACTTCGTTCACCGCGTAGAGACTTCGCCCATTCGGATGCAGGGCCAGGTACGATGGGTTCGCGCCCGCGCTCACCGATCCCGCTACGCGCAGCGCGCCGGTTTGGCGGTTCATCTCAACGAGATAGATCCCCGCGGATTTGCCATCGTCCGTATAGGTCCCGACGTACATC
>DATBXT010000289.1:0-7783 GCA_036514115.1 Gemmatimonadaceae bacterium | reverse complement strand
AGAGAGCGGGCGACCGGACTCGAACCGGCGACGTCCAGCTTGGGAAGCTGGCATTCTACCAACTGAATTACGCCCGCGGCAACGACACAACTTAGTGTCGCGCCAACTTGCTGAAAAGGTCAGGGCGTTCCACATCCTCCTCCCGGGAAAAAAACAAATCCCGCAGTTTCGCGGGATTTGTTAATCCTGGTGAAGTACGCCGACCGCGTGCTCAGCTCGTCGGCTTCGTTCCGCTCCGCACCCACTCGGCAAGCGACGTGAGCGAGCTGACCACCAGTGGCGTCGAGAAGTTGCAATGGCCCCAGTTCGGAACCGCACGCTGCAACAGATTTGCCGAGCTCCCAGCCGCTGACGCCGCTCCGTTCAACACGCCTTCGTGGAAGAACGGAACCAAGGGGTCCCAGAGATTGTGCACGCTGACAACGGGAATGGTGAGGTTGCCAGTTGGCGTGTAGTTCCTTTCCAGATAGTTCTGCGCATCCGGAGGAGAATCGTAGCGCGCAACCCCGGCGTTCGACGCCGCGACGAGCTGCGCGAGCCCCGGCAGCGCAATGACCGGGGTTCCGATCGTATAGGTCACCGTGCGGTTGTCGTACGGCGAATGACCGTGAGTTCTGTCAACTACATCCGCGGTACCGATGGCCTGGTAGTACAGCGCGTACACCAGCGAGCCGACCAGCGTCTGGAAAGCGGTGCTTCCAGGATTTGTCAGGCTCCCAACCGGCGCAAAAGCCAGTGGCGTTTGCACGGTGCTCGCGATGGCGTAGAGACCGGCGGGATTCGCCGTGATTGCGGCGACAACCCTCGATTGAATTTCCGGAATCGTCAGGGCCGGCCCCGGGACCGAGATCACGTTGCCGGGCATCACGCCAGGGTAATAGAAGTCAAACAGCGCCCGCACATCGCCGATGTACTGCATTTCGCGCGGTGTTCCCCCAACCATTCCGCACATCGCCAGCACTCCATCGTACTGCGATGGGTAGCGCTCACCGAGCTCCAGTGCGACCAGACCACCGAGGGAGTACCCGACCGCGTAGTTCCGCTGCGCCTTCTCGGGAAGCTCCGAGCTCATCAGACCCCGCAGTTGGTGGGTCCGCTGCGCACCGTCCTTGACCGAGAGGCCGTTTTCCGAAAAGCTGGAATAGGCGAACGCGTACCCCTGAGCGCCTAGCGCATCGCGCACGTCGAAGAAATTATCCTGGTCATTGAGCGTAATGGGATCGTTCGGCGGACGAATTCCATGCGCGTAGTAGATCACCTCATGATTCCACTGGGTGGGGATGTAGAGCGCGTACTGCGAGCCAGGCCCGGTTTCGCCCTCCACTACTTTCGCCCACGGCCCGGTTCCGGGAGTGGTGACCTTTGCGTTAGCTGCGGTCGGGTCGATGGACGGGGCGATCGGTGATCGGTCAGTGCACGAAACGGCGGCCAGGATGGTCCCAGCCAGAAAAGGGATTGTTGCGTATCGCATAGTCGGCCTCGAGGAAGGAGTGGCGAAGCTTTTCATGAGGCCAAGGCTACCGACGTCAGCTCTGTCAGGATGACGTAATGTTGACGTAGCGCGGGGCGAAAATGACGTACTGCGATGACGTAGAGAACGAAAAAAGCGCGCAACCGGTACGTCGGCTGCGCGCTTTCTCAATTGTCAAAACCATTCCAGTCAGAGCCACAGGTGAGAATTGAACTCACGACCGCCCGATTACGAATCGGGTGCTCTACCCCTGAGCTACTGTGGCAAGTTCTTGCAAATAGCCCGATCACGGGCGGCGCGGCGGTGAAGGCGCCGCTGGATGCAACACCTTGGAGTCAAAGGCAATGGCATCGTCGATTGCGAACTGCATCGAGAACCTCGCCTAACGAGTGCCCTGGAGCGGACTCGAACCGCTATGCCTTTCGGCACCACCCCCTCAAGATGGCGTGTCTACCAATTTCACCACCAGGGCATTTGCTGCTGCCGCATGACTGCGACGTGTCTCAAAAACAACGGGGCCGACGGGGCTCGAACCCGCGACCTCTCGAGTGACAGTCGAGTGCTCTAACCAAACTGAGCTACGGCCCCAACTACTGAAGTCAGGGTCGAGACCCCTTCCTCACAACACACCTGCCTTCCCAACCGGACGGGTTGTCAGCCAGTCCGTTCCAGCCATTCACGCACGCGTCAAGCGTTCAGACGCATCCCGCATCCCTCATCCCGCCATAGCCCCAAGGGGAATCGAACCCCTCTCTGCACCGTGAAAGGGTGCCGTCCTAACCGATAGACGATGGGGCCGATCGATCCTCATCATAGCGCTAACGGGATTCGAACCCGTGTTTGGGCCTTGAGAGGGCCCCGTCCTAGTCCCCTAGACGATAGCGCCGCAACTTCACGACTTTGTCCCAGCGACCCACGATCTTTCAAACGATTTTTCGAACACAGGCCCGGAGGGAATCGAACCCCCAACCGCCGGTTTTGGAGACCGGTGCTCTACCAATTGAGCTACGGACCTACTCCCGGTCCTTCGAACTGCGGACAACTGGGTTCCGTCTGCCTTGTCAGTCCTTACTAAAGGGGTGGCTGACGGGAATTGAACCCGCAACCCCCGGTGCCACAGACCGGTGCTCTAACCAATTGAGCTACAGCCACCATGGAACTGCCAGCCAGCTGAAATCCTCCCAAAGAAGGCATTCAAACGGCGACGCTGCATCATAACCGCGACCAACTTTCGAATCAACTTACTTGGCGCGGTCCATGTACTCGCCGGTATTCGGATTTACGCGCACCTTCTCGCCAGTGCTCACGAACTCGGGGACATTCACCGTAACGCCGTTCTCGAGCTTGGCCGGTTTCGTAGAAGCCGTCTTGGTTGCGGTCTTCATCACCGGCGCCGTGTCGACGATCTCCAGCACCATGGAATTCGGAAGTTCGATCCCGATAACTTTCCCGTTGTAGTACTCGGCCTGGATCTTCATTCCGGCCTGCATCCACTGGGCATTGTCGCCGAGAACCTCGGACTCGATCTCGAGCTGATCGTAGTTCTGGCTGTTCATGAAGTGGTACGTGTCGCCACCCTGATACATGAACTCGAGGTCGTGGGTCTCCATCGACGCCTTCTCGATCGTGTCGGCAGCTCGGAAACGGTGCTCGAAGTTGTTACCGGTGCGGAGGTTCTTGAGCTTCGCCTGCACCATCGCGCGGAGATTTCCCGGCGTGTGGTGCCGGAACTCGACGACCCGGCACGGATCGCCGTTGAAAACGAGAACCATTCCGCGCCTGATCTGGGTAGCGGGCATTGCCATATCTTTAGTCCAAATCTAGAGGTCTGAAACTGGAGATCGACGCTCGCGGGAACCGCGTCAGGGCGTCGATCGGATCAAGCGTAAACCTAAACAGCCTCGAAACTTAGCCGAGCCTTTACCCTCGGTCAAGCTGCGCGACGATGGGCTTGAGAGACTTCCAGACATTGTCCGCGACGATTCGCTCTCCCGCGACGTTCGGATGAACACCATCCGGCTGGTTCAGCCGCGAAATTCCGGCAACTCCACCGAGCAGGAACGGCAGCAGAGGGATGCCTTCTTTCCTGGCGACGTCCGCGTAGATGGATCGAAAGCTACGGGTGTAAGCTGCGCCGTAGTTCGGAGGCGCCTCCATTTGTACCAGCGCCAGCCTCGCGCCGGGCTGCTTGGCCCGCACCGCCGCGACGACACGCTCCAGGTTGGACCTCGCGGCGTCGGTGGACAATCCTCGCAGGGCATCGTTTGCCCCGACTTCGATCACCACCAGATCGGCAGGCGCGCGCAAAACCCAGTCGATCCTTCTCACCGCGCCCGCGGATGTCTCCCCGGACAGGCCAGCGTTGATCGCCTTGATCGGCATGCCTTCGTCCCGCGCCTTCCTCTCGATGAGTGACGGAAATGCCTGCTCGGGATCGAGACCGTAACCGGCGGTAAGGCTCGTCCCGAAAAAGAGAACGACGGGCGTGCGTACTGCCTTCGATGTTGAAGCTACTGCGGATGATTCGGCTGACTTACCTGCGCTCATGTTATCCTTCGTCTCTCTCGAATTGGTTGCACCTTTCGCCGCGCCATTTGGCCCGCAGCCGAACAGCGCCGCGAGGAGTAAGGCCCCGACTGTCGATCCCCAACGTGCCTGCGTCAAAATCCTTTTCCCCTCCCGTTCTTCATGCTGATCGCTCGTGACGTAACGAAAGAATACATGAGCGGCGAGCAGAAAATCGCCGTCCTCCGAGACGTGTCGTTCACGATACAACAGGGTGACTTCGTCGCAATCGTCGGACCTTCCGGGAGCGGCAAGACCACTCTGCTCGGATTGCTGGCTGGATTGGATACACCAACCCGGGGCGCGGTGGTCCTGGACAATGCGGATCTTGGCAAACTGTCGGAGAACGATCGGGCGAGACTGCGGGGTGAGAAAGTCGGGTTCGTTTTCCAGAGCTTTCAGCTGATTCCGACGCTCACGGCGCAGGAAAACGTCCAGGTGCCGCTGGAGCTGCGAGGAACTACCGGAGCAGCGGAGCGCGCGCGCGAGCTTATCGACCGGGTTGGGCTCAACGGCCGCGGCCACCATTTTCCCACTCAGCTCTCGGGCGGCGAACAGCAACGCGTGGCAATCGCCCGGGCGTTCGCTAATTCACCGCGGATTCTGTTCGCGGACGAGCCCACCGGTAATCTGGACAACAATACGGGGCACCGCATTTTCGAGCTGCTTCAGTCGCTTAACAGCGACGGCGGTTCCACCATCGTGCTCGTGACTCACGATTTCACTCTGGCCTCGCGCGCGTCGCGGATGATCAGACTTCTCGACGGAGCAGTAGTCGAGGACACCGGCGCCCAAAGCGCGAAGTCCGCGTGACCATGTCCGCAGGCTTGATGTCGCTCCGATGATGGGCCTGTCGAAGAGCGTTTGGAGTCTGGCCTGGCGCGAGAGCCGATCGGCGCGTCGAAAGCTGCTGCTGTACATGTCTTCGATCTCGCTCGGCGTGGCGGCGCTGGTAGCGATCGATTCGTTCTCGGCCAACATCATCCAGTCTGTGAAGGAGCAGTCGCGCGCACTGATGGGCGGCGACCTCTCCTTCGATTCCTCGAAGCCATTTACGCCGGCCATCGATTCACTTTTCGATTCGCTTTCGCATCATGGCGTATCGCTGGCGCGCGTAACCACGTTTCCATCGATGGCGGTCGTGCCCCGCACCGCCGGAACTCGTTTCGCTCAGGTGCGCGGCGTCACCGACAATTATCCGTTCTACGGCAAGATCGTCACTGAGCCGGCCGACGCCTGGCCAATGCTGCGGCAGGGCGCAAACGCGATCGTCGATCCCGCGCTTCTCACATCCCTGAACGCCAGAGTCGGTGACACTCTGAAACTGGGCTTCGGCACCTTCACAATCGTGGCGTCGATCAAAGATGTACCCGGAGCCGCCGGGATCGCGGAGATGCTCGGCCCGCGAATATTCATCCCCGCCAAGTACGTAGCTGAGACCCAGCTTCTCGTTTTCGGCAGTACGGCCAGCAGGACCGTCCTCGCCAAGCTGCCGTCCGGGGCGGATCCGGACAAATTCGTCAAACCGTTCAAGAAAAGGTTCGACGATCAGCAGGTCCGGCTGCGCACGGTGACGCAGACCGAGATCAGCACCACGGATGCGATCGAAAACCTTTCCAACTTCATTGGCATCGTCGGGCTGGTCGCTCTGCTACTCGGCGGTATCGGGGTCGCCAGCGGCGTGCGCGCTTTCGTCGAGCGCAAAATTGACACGGTCGCGGTGTTGCGATGCCTTGGCGCGTCGAGCGGGCAGGTGTTGGCTATCTACGTGGCGCAGGCCGCGGCGATGGGGCTGGCGGGGGCAGCTGCGGGAGCCGCGCTCGGGGTCGCAATCCAGTTCCTGCTGCCGCATGTACTAACCGATTTCCTGCCGATCGATGTGCACGTTTCACTGGTGCCGATGGCGGTCCTCACCGGCCTGATCGTGGGTGGCTGGATCGCGATGATCTTCGCGCTGCGACCGTTGCTGGCACTTCGCAACGTGTCGCCGCTCCAGACTCTCCGACGCGACACGGACACGAACATCCTTCGCATGCGCTGGACGGATGCGCCGAGGCTGCTGGTCGATGCGGCGATGATAGTCAGCGTCGTCGCGATCGCCCTGTCGCGGGCCCGCACCGTCAAGCAAGCGGTAGGAATGAGCGCCGCGACGGGTGTGGCGATACTCGCGCTGGCTTTGAGCGCGGCGCTGTTGTCATGGGCGGCAAGAAAGGCGCTTCGCACGGGCTGGCCGTACGTCGTCCGACAGGGCGTTGCGAATCTTTACCGCCCGGGAAACCAGACGCGGGCAGTCGTGCTCGCGCTCGGCTTCGGCGCCTTCCTTGTCAGCACTCTTTACCTGGTGCAAAACAACATACTGCGCCGCTTCACCGTCGCCGCGGCGGAAGCGCGTGGCAACGTCGTGTTCTTCGACATTCAACAGGATCAGCAGGCGGGTCTGGACTCCATCGTGCGAGGAAGCGGCCATGAGGTGGTGCAGGTAGCGCCAGTGGTGACGATGCGAATCGCGGCGATCAACGGGAAGAGCGTGAAGGATCTGACGCCTCCCCCGACCCCGCGCGGCGGCCAGGCGCGTGGAGAACCGCGCCGCGCCGCATGGGCCCTGCGTCGTGAGTTTCGATCGACGTACCGCGATAAGCCCGCCGGGAGCGAAACCATCGTGGAAGGAAAGTGGTTCAGCGATAGCTCGCTCAGGTATCCCCGCGACACCGGCGAGATATCACTCGAAGATGGAATCGCGAAGGAGCTCCTCGTAAAAATCGGGGACGTCATTACGTGGAACGTGCAGGGCGTGGACATCCCCACCCGCATCACCAGCCTGCGCAAGGTCACCTGGACGCGCTTCGAGCCAAACTTCTTCGCCGTCTTCGCGCCTCCGGTCCTTCGCGGCGCTCCCAACCAGTACGTGTTACTGGCGCAAGTCAGGGATCCCGCGGCGGTCGCCCTCCTGCAGCGCGCCGTTGTAAATCGCTTCCCGAACGTTTCGAGTATCGATCTCACCGCCATCAAGCGAACGGTCGACCGAATCGTGTCGCGCGTCTCGCTGGCGATCAGGTTCATCGCACTCTTCAGCCTCGCGGTGGCGATACCGGTGCTGTTCAGCGCAGTGTCCGCCACGCGGCGCGCACGGGTGCGCGAAGGCGTGTTGCTGAAGACTCTCGGGGCTACACGTGGTCAGATCGCGCGCATTCTGTTGGCCGAGTACTCCCTGCTTGGCCTGCTGGGCGGATTCAGCGGAATGATTTTGTCGATCGCAGGCGGCTGGGCGGTGGTACGCTACATCTTCAAGACGCCGTTTGCCTCTCCGATCGTTCCGGTGCTCGGAATCGCAGCGGTGGTCGTTGGGCTGACTTTGTTGATTGGCTTGCTGGCGGGGCGGGATGTGTTCAGCGAGACGCCGATCACGGCGCTACGAGACGTCTGACGCCGCCGACCACCTTTTCTAATGATGCCGCAAACGAAAGGGCTGCGAGCAATACTCGCAGCCCTTTGCGTTCAGTTGCCAGCGAGTGTGCTACTGAACTCGCAGGACGTATACGTGCTCGCCTGGAAAGCTGGCGTTGGTGTTGCCCGAGGTGTCGAGGATCCTGACTTTTTTGGCGCCGGCACCGCCTGCGACGCTTAGCCTGTAATATGTGCCCGTTCCCGACAAATTCTTCGCTGAGATATTGTCGCTCCCGCTTCCAATGCTCTGCACGCGGAGCGGATACGTTGCCGTCGACTGAGAGAGGACGGATTTGGCGATCG
>DATBXT010000288.1:0-3350 GCA_036514115.1 Gemmatimonadaceae bacterium | reverse complement strand
GATGCGGGGGATCTTCTTCGTGCCCATCTCCATTCCGGACGGACTCACCAAATCCGCGTTCATCTCGCGTCTATCGGCCATCCTGTCATGGGCGATGACGTCTATGGAGGCGGCGGAGGACGTCGTGTGGCCGGACTTCCTTCCAAGCGGCATTTCCTCCACGCAGCCTGGCTCGCGTTCAATCACCCGGTGACAGGCAAGCCGCTCGATTTCCGCTCGCCTCTACCGGAGGATTTGAAGCGCGGGCTCTCCACGGTCGCTGGCGAGCACGTACTGCCTGCCGCGGTAGATCCGTTGGTGGCATTTCGCTTCTATGAGTGACGCGGTCACGCTCCCTCCGGAGGATGTCCTCGCCGAAGAGCCCCAGGTTCCCACGAGACGCCTGCTCGTCTTCGAGCTCGGCGGACACGGGTTCGCCTGTGACATGGAGTCATTTCGCGAGATAGTGCCGCCACAACCGCTGACGAGACTTCCTGGAGCGCCCGACAATGTGTGCGGACTGATCAATCTCCGCGGAACGATCGTCACCGTGATCGACGGCGGAATTACGCTGGGTCGCGCGCCGTATAAGCGCGCTGAAGGGCTGATTCTGCTCGTCGACTATCTGGACCGGTTTGCAGCCATCGGAGTCGACGATGTGCGGGACATTCAGGATGTGCCGATCGATCAGTTCGCGGCGGTCGGAGAGACGGAGATACCGGTGGCGGGGGCGGTGACGGGAGTGGTGGAGATCAGTGGCGAGCGGGTGCTGGTTCTCGATATCAGGACTGTGGTTCACCAGGTAATCGGACAAGGGAGGTAGGGTGAGTAGCACTGTGCTTGTGTGTGATGACGCCGTTTTCATGCGGACGATGGTCAGCGACATTCTGTCGCAGGCCGGATTCACCGTGGTCGGTGAAGCCGAGAACGGGAAGCAGGCGGTGGAGAAGTACCAGCAGCTGAAGCCGGACCTGGTGACGATGGACATCATCATGCCGGAGATGGGGGGCATTGAAGCGGTGAAGCAGATCACCCAGGCCGACCCCGCCGCGCGAATCCTGATGTGCAGCGCGATGGGACAGCAGGCTCTCGTCCAGGAAGCGCTGCAGGCAGGCGCGCGCGACTTCGTCGTCAAGCCGTTCCAGCCGAGCCGCGTTCTCGAAGCAGTCCAGCGGGTTCTCGCCTAAGTGGATACCGGTCGCTACGCCAAGCTTTTTCTCTCGGAGAGTCGTGAAAGTCTCTCCGAGATCAATAACGCCCTGCTCGATCTCGAGCGTGGGGCGGGCGATGCGGCTGTGGCCAGGCTTTTCCGCGCCGTTCATACTCTGAAGGGAATGGGCGGGGCGATGGGGTACACCTCGGTTGCGGATCTTTCGCACGAGCTGGAAACACTCCTCGACAAGCTCAGGAACGGCGACATCGCGGTTAACCGCCCATTGATCGACACTCTGTTCGCCGGGGTCGATGCGCTGGAGCAGGCGGTTGACCTCGCAACGGCTTCCACTCCGCAGCAGCTGGACGTCACGAAGGTCATCGCGCGGATCAAGGACGCGACGACTCCCGAAGTTCCGCACACCTTCACGTCGGAATTTGCGATCGCGTCCGCTCCACAGCCGGCTGATTCAGCGCCAACCGCGCCGGCTGCCGTGCCCCCGCAGAAGGGTCCGCGGCACGTCCGTATCGAAGCGAAGCGCCTCGACGTTTTGATGAACGTGGTGGGCGAGCTGGTAATCGCGCGCGATCGCATCGCGAAAGTCGCTGAGCGGATCGGTGACGAAGAGTTGCTCGAGGCGACGCTCCGGGCGTCCCAGATACTCACGAATCTTCAGAACGAGATCATGACCAGCCGAATGGTTCCGGTGTGGCAGGTCTTCGAGAGGTTCCCGCGAGTCGTGCGCGACACTGCCAAGTCCCTTGGCAAGGAAGTCGAGTTCAAGATCGAGGGCCGCGACATCGAGCTCGATCGATCAATGCTCGATGAAATGGGAGAGCCGGTGCTGCACCTGCTGCGGAACTCGCTCGACCACGGCGTCGAAAAGCCGGAGGAGCGGGAGAAGGCGGGCAAGCCACGCGTGGCTACGCTGATCCTCACCGCCGAGCGTGACCGATCGACCGTTTTGATTCGTGTCACCGACGACGGCCGGGGAATCGATCAGGCCCGCGTACTGCCACGCGCCAAGAAATTGGGGCTCGTCGATAAGGACACGAACACTCTATCCGAGCAGGAGCTGGTTGCACTCATCGCGCGGCCCGGATTCTCCACTGCCGAAAAGGTGACGGAGATATCGGGGCGCGGCGTTGGTTTCGATATCGTGGCGAACCGCGTACGCTCGCTCGGTGGCTCGCTGGAAGTGCATACCGACGCCGGACTCGGAACCAGCGTGAGCATGAGACTGCCGCTGACGCTGGCGATCTCTCGCGCGCTGTTGGCAAGAGTCGAAAAGGAGACGTACGCGATTCCGCTGACGCACGTGCTGGAGACGTTCAGTCTCTCGCAGCCGATGCTGCTGGAATCGAAGGGACGTCAGGTGGTGGCAATCCGTGACGACCTTTTCCCGGCTATTTGGCTCCGTGAACGCGTCGGCCTCCCACCTACGGCGACGGCGGCGAGCGGACAGGTCGTGCTGATCGAGCTCGCCGAGCGCAAGGCGGCGCTGATCGTGGACGAATTCGTTGGACAGCAGGAAATCGTCGTCAAGCAGTTCGACGGCGTGAGCGAAAGCAAGACTCTCTTCAGCGGCGCGACCATTCTTGGCGATGGGTCGCCCGCCCTTATCGTTGACGCCTCCAGTCTCCTTTGAAATGACCGAACCCCGCAATACGCCTGGCGAAGGCGGCACCACGCTCATGAGCACCGCGCGGCTTGACGCGCTGCGCGAAGTCGCGAACATCGGCGCCGGACACGCGGCCACCGCGCTGTCGACGCTCACCGCCACGCGCATCATGATCAGCGTGCCGATGGTCAACGTTGTTCCACCCGGTGATTACGTCCCCGAGATCGCGGCCGGTGAGGAAATCGTGGCAGTTCAGATGGCTATGAGCGGTGACCTCGGCGGCCAGACCGTTTTTCTGCTGGCGGTGCCAGCTGGCCTCCGTCTCGCCGAGCGAATGCTGCGGCGGAAGAGAGGGACGTCTCCCAATCTCGGCAAGCTCGAGGAGTCGGCCCTCAACGAGGCGGGAAACATTCTCGCGGGCGCGTATCTCACCGCGTTGAGCGAGTTCCTCGATATGAGGCTGATGCTCTCTCCACCGCGGCTCACGACCGGTAAGACTGCCCTGGCTCTCAGCACTCTCGGTGATCACCTGCCCAAGGTGGAATCGCCGGTGCTGTGCGTGGAAACCGAGTTCTTCCTCGAGGAGCCGACGGAGAG
>DATBXT010000287.1:0-3974 GCA_036514115.1 Gemmatimonadaceae bacterium | reverse complement strand
CCGGGTCGTATCTATGGCGCGAGCTATTCCCACTACGTTCTCCCACCAACCCTGTCGCGAATCGTTGGGGGAAGATGCGACGTGTCTTGAAGCGGAGATGCCACCAAGCACCGCCACGACAGGCGCGCGTTCAGCGCCATTGATCTCGTAGCAGACAGTCTCACCGTCGAGCTCGAATGTGTGGCTGGAACTGCGGACGGACGGCGCCGCCGGCCCTTGCGTCGCAGGCGCCTCGTTACGCTCGATAAATGTGTGCACGGTCATTGGATCGCCTCCGCGTCATCGCCGATCTCGCAGCGCGCAACCGACGGCTCGGCGCCCAGATTCCGTAGTGCGCTCAACACTCGATTCGCGCGCGCCCAGGTCGCGGGTCTCGTTATCAGCCAGGATAGCCCATCGTGGCTCTGCGCCTCTCCGCCCAGGACTCGACCGGCGGTGGCCAGCGCGCTCAACACGATTGGAGCTATCGGCGCCGCGATCAACCATCGATGACGGCGGGAATCAGCCGCTGCCACGAACTGGCGCGCGTCGGCTCCGCGATCATTCGGTGGCGCCGTGAATCGAACCAGATCGCTGAGCACCGCTGCCGCTGTTGGCGGTCCCCCTGCTCCGGGGCCGGACACGCTGAGCGGCGAGGTCCAGCCCAGGTCGACCTCGACTCGGTTCTCTTCACCCGACGTGCGGGCAAAAGCGTTGTTCGCGGGCAGGAGCACCGGCTCGACCGATCCGACAATCCGATCGCCGTCGAGACGCGTACATTCGGCGAGTAAACGCAGATTGCCGCCGAGCAAACCCGCAAGGCTCGTCAATGCCTCGATACCCGGCAGTAGTGATAACCGCCGCACTTGCAGCTCGGCGGGTTTGATCCCGAACGCTATCCACGCAATGATCGAGAGTTTCGCGGCGGCGTCGCGACCATCGAGATCGCGCGCCAGGTCGCTCTCACAGAGACCCCGGCCGCGCGCCGCGGCCACGGCCTTGTCGAGAGTCGAGCCGCGCTCGATCTCCGACACCACGAAATTCGACGTCCCGTTGAGTATGCCGCGGACAGAGCGTGGCGCCGAAGAGCCGACGAGATCGCGCAGCGTCGAGACCACCGGCGCGCTCCCGCCGACTGCGGCGCCGAAATCGAGTGCGGTGTGATGCGTGGCCGCCAGCTGGTGAAGGATCCCTCCGTGCGCCGAAATCAGCTCCTTGTTGGCGGTGATCAGCTTTCGGCCGCGACCAAGCGCGCTGACGGCGATCGTGCGGGCCGGCTCTTCTCCGCCGACTGCTTCGATCACGACGTCGGCGTCACTGGCGAGAAAGGAGTCGAGGTCGCTGGTGAAAAGTCCGGGATCGATCGGCAGATGCCGGTCGCGGAGCGTGTCGCGAACGAGGACGCGAGTAATCACGAATCGAACGCCGTACCGGCTGGAAACCGCCGCGGCGGACTCGTTCAGCAGACGCACCAGTGCGCCGCCAACGACACCGCAGCCGGCGAGCGCGATTCGAACTATCTGCTGTGAGGGAGCATGACGCGGGGGAGTGGGAAACCAGAGCGTCCGCGTTTCTGACTGGTGGATCTGTTGCAGGGGAGTCATGAGAATTTCCTCGTAGAAAGACTCCGCGCATAAAGCAGAACGCCCATGGCTGTGAGGCCGCGGGCGTTCCTCGCTTTTTAGCATTTATTTAACGTGGCTGCAATACGCGGCAAATGACCACAGGGACTTCGATTGTTTTGGGATGATATACGAGACAATCTGCGCCGTCAAGCTCAAATAGGCCTTTGCGGGCGGATTGCTGGCTCGACCAAAGGCATAGACGTATTTTTAGCGACTCGCTCAGGGTCAGGTCGGTGCCAACGTTCAGCTCCCAGCCTCACCGGTGAACGATTCCTCAGCCTCAGATGCACCCGACGCGTTCAGCGAGCGGGAATCAGTGGCGTCAGACCCTGTCGCCCGTCTGCGCGCGGCGCTCAAAGGCAGATACGAGATTCAGCGCGAGATCGGACAAGGCGCGTTCGCCGTCGTCTATCTGGCTCGCGACACCAGACACGAGCGCAGCGTCGCGCTGAAGGTTCTCAATGCGGATCCCAGCTCGGACACCGGTGAGATCAGGTTCATCCGCGAAATCAAAACGCTGGCGAGTCTTCAGCATCCCAACATTCTTCCGCTCCACGACTCGGGACACGTAGAGGAGCTTCTCTACTACGTGATGCCGTTCGTGGGCGGCGAGACGTTGCGCGGACTGATGAATCGCGAGCGGCAGCTTCGCATCGATGCAGTGGTGCCCATCGCCCGCGAAGCAGCCGACGCGCTGGCCTACGCTCACGGTCAAGGCATCATCCACCGCGACATCAAGCCGGAGAACATTCTGTTGTCCGCTGGTCACGCGATCGTGGCGGACTTCGGTATCGCCCGGGCAATCGATCTGGCCGGCGTGAAGCAGCTCACCCGCACCGGAAGCGGAAGTCCCGGTACGCCGTTGTATATGAGCCCGGAACAGCTAATCGCCGGCGAGGAAATCGATGGCCGATCGGACATATACAGCCTCGGGTGTGTGATTTATGAGATGCTTACCGGCAAAGCGCCGTTTGCGGGGAAAGACGGGTTGGTGCGGAGATTCATCGACCCTGCTCCGCTCCCTTCAGCGGTGCGAAGCGGAACGCCGGCGTGGCTCGACGCGGTCGTAGCTAAGACGCTTTCGCGACACGCGGAGGAGCGCTACTCCACCGCGGCCGAGCTCGCGCGAGCGTTAGCTGGCGGGAGATTGGACGAGGCACCGACCACACGTGTGCCTGCGCGGACGGCAGGCGCGAGTCCGAAGGAGCAGGCGTCGATCGCAGTAATGCCGTTTGCAAACATGAGCGCGGATCCCGACAACGAGTATTTCTCCGATGGAATCACCGAGGAAATTCTGAATGCGCTCACCAGTATTCCAACTCTCAAGGTCGCGTCGCGGACGTCCGCGTTCGCCCTCAAGGGAAGGCCAATCAGCATCGCCGAGATTGGCAAACAGCTCAACGTCAAAACCGTCCTCGAAGGGAGCGTGCGTCGCGCCGGCAAGCGCGTTCGAATCACCGCGCAGCTTATCAATGTCGACGACGGCTATCACGTATGGTCGGAGCGTTACGATCGCGATCTGGAAGATGTATTTGCGATTCAGGATGAGATCGCACGCACCATCGTGGATCGTCTAAAGCTCAAGCTCACGACAGCGCAGGACGCGGCGCTCGCAAACCGCCAGACGGAAGACATTGAAGCTTACGAGCTGTACCTGCGCGGAAAACACTGTGCGTATCGCTGGCACATCACGGGCATGGTCGAGAGCTCGCTTGGGTACTTCGAGGCCGCCCTCGTAAAGGATCCCGCGTACGCGCTCGCATATCACGGGCTTGCAGACGCATATGCGCTGGTCGGTCTCTACGCTCTGGCGCCGCCGGCGGTGTCGGTGGAGAAGGCACTGGGAGCGGCAAGTCGCGCGGTCGAGTTGGCGCCGACACTGCCGGAGGCGCTTACATCGCTTGGGGGCGTTCAGCTACTCAACTGGGATTGGCAGGCGGCGGAAGCGTCTCTCCTCCGCGCACTGCAGGCAAATCCCCGTTATTCGCAGGCGCACAATTTCATGGGGTGGCTTTTTTGTGCGTTCGACAGGCTCTCGGAGGGCACCGAAGCTACCAAGAGGGGACACGAGCTCGATCCGTTCTCACCGGCAGCGAACGGAATCCGCGCGCTGGTGGCATACGCGGACAGACGCTACGACGATGCCATCGAAGCGTCCGAGAGCGCGCTCGAGCGGGATCCGACATCGGCGCTGTCGTTACTGGCGATCAGCATGTCCTACGCTGGTAAGAGCGATTTCAAGCAGGCGATCCTTCTCGCGGAGCGGGGCGTGAATCTGTCTCCCAGGGTGAACTTCCTCCGCGGCATTCTGGGCGCAGTTTACGCAATGGCGGGTCAGAGAGCAGCGGCGGAGCGAGTTCTGGGCGATCT
>DATBXT010000286.1:0-2805 GCA_036514115.1 Gemmatimonadaceae bacterium | reverse complement strand
GCCACCGGCCCAGAATCCGCGCTAGCAACTGCAGCTGCGTCTTCAGCTAGTCCTCTTCCAAAATCGCATCGCGCACGAAGTAGCCCTTGCCCTTCCTGACCGCGTCAGCCACAGCGCGTCTCGTTTCGTCGACCTCTTCCTCTTTCGAGTCGAGCATCTGACGGGCGGTACGAAACCTTCGGCCCGCCTCGACGCAGAACAGATCGCATAACGCAATCTCACGCTCGCAGCTCTCGACACCGAGCTCGTCGATCAGGCTCTGAGTGCGCGCAATGACGCACGCCGTCGCGAACAGGTCGATCGCCATATTTGCCAGACGCTCCAGCACCAGCTGGCGATCCACAATATTCTCGCGATGACGCACGATGACGCGGTCGGTGCCGGTGCCGAGCTCCGCGACGTGCTTCTCGAAATAATCCTTGTGCTTCCGGAGCCGGTCATCGACCTGGATGTCCAGTGTCGAGGTCTGGCCCAGCCGCAGTCGCACCCGTGATGTCGCGTAACCTCCCAGCAATCCGAGATTCTTGAGCGGCCGCCTCAACGCCGAACCCACTTCCTTGAGCGCCTCGGCCGGTGCCTGCACTCCATTCAGGGCGATGAACAATCTCAGGACTTCATTCGCGCCCTCGAAGATCCGGTTTATACGCGAGTCGCGAAGGATCCGCTCGTACGGATACGGCTTCACGTAACCACGCCCGCCGGCGAGCTGAACCATGTCGTCGGCCGCGCGCCAGACGAGCTCGCTCGCAAAAACTTTCGCGCACGCCGCCTCCAGCGAGAAATCGATATCGCCCCGATCGACGAGCGACGCCAGAATGCCGAGCATCGCCTCCGACGCGTAGATCTCGCTCGCCATCTGTGACAGCTTGCGCTGGGTGATCTCGAAATCGGCGAGGGGATGCCCAAACTGTACACGCTGTTCGGCGTAAGAAGTCATCTCGTCCAGGGTGCGCTTGGTGCCGCCGGTGCAGCCTGCCGCGAGTGTCAGGCGGCCGGCATTCAACACGTGCACCGCTACGCCGAACCCGCGACCCACCGCGCCGAGCACGTGGTCGGCGGGTACCACCAGCCCGTCGTACGAAAGCTCGGCCTGGGTCGAGCCGCGGATGCCCAGCTTGTGCACGGTTCCCTCCACCTTGAACCCCGGCATATCCGGCCTGATCAGAAATGCCGTCATCCTCGGCACCGTTTCGCCCCGACGCTGAACGAAAGCCTGCGCGAAAGTCGCGATCACACCGGCGCGATGCCCGTTGCCGATCCATATCTTCCGGCCGTTGAGACGCCAGTGTGATCCGTCTTTACTGAGTGTCGCCGTCGTCTTGATGTTCTGCGCGTCCGAACCGACGTCCGGCTCGGTGAGTGCGTAGGCCGCGAGGAAGTCGCCGCGCGCCAGCGGCGGGAGGTAACGCTCTTTCTGCTCTTCGCTGCCGTGCAGCACGATCGCTTTGGAGCCGAGTCCGCAGTGAACGCCCACCAGGACGGCGAGAGACGCGTCGACAGTGGATAGCGTCTCGAAGACTCTGGCGTACGCCGAGCTCGAGAGCTCCAGCCCGCCGTACTTCCGCGGAATTGTCAGCCCGAGCATTCCCGCTTCGGCGAAAGCCCGAATCACGTTCTCAGGGATCGTTTCCTCTTCATCGAACTTCGCCGAGTCGATGAGATCGCCCTGCATTTCGCGCAGACTCTTGATAAGCCGGCGAACGGTACGAGCTTCATCGGGATCTCTTTCCTCCAGAGGACGCGGGTAGGGGAAGAGAAGAGAATCGAGGACGACACCAGCAAAAATTCCGCGGGTGAAAGATGATTTCTGTTCGGCCGCTTCGTTAACCTGGCGGACAGGGCTCGCGGTGGAACTCACGGCGCGGCAGCAACCACGTCACGCTGCTTCAGCCAGCGCCAATGAACTACGAACAGAGCTGCGGCGATGAAGAGCAGCAACAGACTTCCTATCAGCGATTTGGTTGCCTGAAACTTTGTGTTGCTCATCGCGTCCGCACGCTCAGCGTCATACATCGTCCGCAGATCGGCGTCTGACAATGTATCCCGTGCCGGTGATGGCTCCGCGGCCGGCCTTACGAGCGGTGCCCCCGGCGTTGCTATCGTTACCGATCGGGCAGCGCCACCCCACGCAGGATCTCGCCTCGCCGCAATCCTGTAGACTTCAAAATTGGTCAGGGGTCGACCCATTCGTCCAAACTGACCCTCAGCTCGGATGGGATCGCTCAGGTCGAAAAGCGCATCGACGACCGACTTGATCGAAATCAGCACCATTACCACTGTGATGAAGCAAACTGCGTAGCCGTATACCTGAGCGGCGCGACTGTTCATTCGATCCATCAGTTCTCCGGTTGGGCGGTGACGACTGTCAGGACTTTTGCCGCACTTTCCAGCTGCTCTCCCAACTCCGCGGGATCAGTCGCCGGTTTATCGCAAACGTAGCCTCGACAGACGTAGGCCGTCGCTGCTTCGTCGATCGCCGGCTTATCATCGAGCAGCTTCACGAGACTGTTCGCGCGTGGCGGACCAGCCGCGATGACGAGAGCGGGAACGTACTTTCCGGCGACCGCGCGCTCCAGTGCGCGAACCTCGGGATCCGTGACAGATCCGACGAGCGCGATCTGAACGGCACCGTTGACCTCCATATCCGCGCTCCCGAGGAGATGGCCAAACGCCGATGGAAAGCGAAGGATTGGCTCTGTCAGCGATTCCATCACAAAGACAGCGCGACGACGATACTCCGCGTCATGCAGCAGCTCAGCAAGGTGCAGTAAAAGCTCAACCGCCAGCGCGGTGCCCGATGGCGTA
>DATBXT010000285.1:0-3508 GCA_036514115.1 Gemmatimonadaceae bacterium | reverse complement strand
CCTACATGCGTACCGACTCCACCCGCGTTGCGGCGTCCGCGGCGGATCAGGCGCGCGACTACATCAAGATGATGTTCGGACAGGAGTATCTGCCCGACGCACCGCGCCTCTACATGGACGGCAAGTCCAAAAACGCACAGGATGCGCATGAGGCAATCCGCCCGACGGATCCGACGCGTCGTCCGGAGCACATCCGGAAGCATCTAAAGGAAGATCAGTACAAACTGTACGAACTGATCTGGCAGCGGTTCATGGCGTCGCAGATGTCGCCGGCGATTTTCGACACCACGACGATCGATTTCGACTTCGATCGATTCCTGTTCAGAGCGACCGGCAGCGTCGTCAAGTTCGACGGCTACCAGAAACTTTACAAGGAATCGCGCGAGGCCGAGGAAGGGAAACCACTCGAGGCAGAGCAGGGACTTCCCGCCGTCGACAAGGGCGAAGAGATACCCGTCAAATCGATCACGCCGTCGCAGCATTTCACGGAGCCGCCACCGCGCTTCTCCGAGGCAAGCCTGGTGAAAGAGCTCGAGCGCCTTGGCATCGGCCGCCCTTCGACATACGCATCGATCGTCTCGACACTCGTCGATCGTCGTTACGCGCAGCTTGAGCAGCGACGCTTCTTCCCGACCCAGCTCGGTGAGCAGGTCGAGAAGGTGATGGTCAAGAGCTTCCCGGATGTCTTCAACGTCAAATTCACGTCACACATGGAGTCCGACCTCGACAAAATCGAGGAAGGCGACGTGAACTGGCGCAAGATGCTCGGTGATTTCTATGGGCCGTTCGCGGAATCGGTCAAAGGCGCGGGTGCGGACATCGAGGCGCTGATCGGTGAGGCGCATGATCTGTCATCGCTGGCCACCGAAAGGTGTCCTGACTGCGGAGGCAAGCTTGTCCCGCGCGGCGGCTTCTTCGGGCCGTTTCTCGCCTGCGAGAATCATCCCAAGGAGTGCAAATACACGCGTCCGCTTCGGGGCGATCGCAAACCCGCGCAGCCGACCAACGAGATCTGCCACGAGTGTGGCGAGCCGACGGTCATCCGCCACGGACGCTCGGGTGAGTTCCTGGGCTGCAGCAAATTCCCGAAGTGCCGCGGCACGCGCTCGATGCCGACCGGTGTGAAATGTCCCAAGGACGGCGGCGACATCGCAGTCCGTCGCTCGAAGAAGCGCGGCAAGGCGTTTTACGGCTGCTCGAACTACCCGAAGTGCGACTTTGTCGTCTGGGACAAACCGGTGGCGGAAACCTGCCCGGAGTGCGGCTACGTGGGCGCCGAGATGAAGTTCACGAAAGCCCGCGGCGACTACCGCCGCTGCATCAAGTGCGCGAACGAATGGGACGTTGCGCCGACTCCTGAAGCCGTGGCGGTGTGAACGGGCGGGAGGTGGGAGGCGGGAGGCGGGAGGCGGAAGCACGCGGAATTCACTCGGCCGTTACCGTTGTCGGAGGGGGGCTGGCTGGATCGGAGGCCGCTTGGCAGCTCGCCTCGCGCGGCTTCGACGTAAGGCTCTACGAGATGCGACCGGTGGTAACGACGCCGGCGCACAAGACGGACCGACTGGCCGAGCTGGTGTGCTCGAATACGTTCAAGAGCACGGAGCTCACGAATGCGCACGGGCTGCTGAAAGCAGAGATGCGTCTGCTTGGCTCGATAATCCTCGAGGCTGCGGACGCGGCGCGGGTTGCGGCAGGCAGTGCGCTCGCGGTCGATCGTGACGTGTTCTCGGCGGCGGTCACTGAGCGGATCGCGTCGGAGCCCCGAATCGAAGTGGTGCGCGGAGAAGCGACTGAGCTAACCGCACCGTGCGTGATTGCCACTGGCCCGCTGACATCTGAGAAACTCGCCGAGTCGATCAAGGCGAAGCTCGGAACGGGCGCTCTGGCTTTCTATGACGCCATCGCACCAATCGTGGCGCGCGAATCGATCGACGAATCGATCGCGTATCGCGCTTCGCGATATGGAAAAGAAACGATGGATGGCGCTGACGACGGCGGCGCTTATCTCAACTGCCCGATGTCGCGTGAGCAGTACGATGCATTTCTCGACGCGCTCATCTCGGCCGATCAGTATCACGGCCATGAGTTTGATGAAGTGCCGTACTTCGAGGCGTGCATGCCGGTGGAAGTCATGGCTAAGCGAGGGCGGGACACTTTGCGCTTTGGCCCGCTCAAGCCGGTAGGCCTGCGAGACCCCCGCACTGGGCGCGACGCGCATGCCGTTGTGCAGCTGCGACAGGAGGATCGCGCAGGAAGAATGTGGAACCTGGTAGGGTTCCAGACCCGACTGCGCATCCCCGAACAGCAGCGCGTTCTGAAGATGATTCCAGGGCTCGAACAGGCGGAGTTTCTGCGCTACGGCTCCATTCATCGCAACTCCTATCTGAATTCTCCGGGCGCGCTGTCTACATACCTCTCGGCGCGAGATGAGCCGTCGATGCTGTTTGCCGGGCAGATCACTGGGGTCGAGGGATATACGGAGAGCTCGGCAACCGGCTTGTTGGCCGGAATCAATCTCGCTCGGCTGATTTCCGGCGAGGAAGCGGTCGTCCCACCGCCGACCACCATGCTCGGCGCGCTGTATCGGTACATGCGCGAGGCGGATCCAAAGCATTTCCAGCCGATGAACGCGAACTTCGGCCTGCTCGACGAACTGCCACAGCCGGTGCGTGACAAGAAGAAAAAGCGGGAGCTTTTCGCGGAGCGCGCGCTGCGAGACATGCAAGGCTGGATAGAGGAAAGCGGCATCAGCGGCGCACTGTCGGCTCGCACGTGAAGAAAGAGGGAGGCGGGAAAGCGCGAGGGCGGAGGCAGGATGACGACCACGCCAACGAGACCTCCCCCTCGGTGGAGGATTTCCTCATGCATCTCGCCAAAGAGCGAGATGTGTCTCCCAACACCGTGATCGCGTACCGCCGCGATCTCGAAGAGTTCGTCAGCTTTCTCGGCACATATTACGGCGCGCGCGAGTGGTCATGGCAAGGCCTCGATCGGCTCGCGATCCGTGGCTTTCTGGCGCACCTGACGCGCAGGAGACTGAACAAGAGATCGATAGCCCGAAGCCTCTCGGCAGTGCGGAGCCTTTACCGCTATCTGCACCGTAATGAGCTCGTTGACGCAAACCCCGCGCGCAGCGTCAAGACGCTCAAGCAGGACAAATATCTGCCCGGCTATCTGGATCGTGCGCAGATAGAGATGCTGTTCCAGTCGGCGGAACTGAAGGCGCAGGAGGGACGTTTCTCCGATGTCAGGAACTGCGCGATGCTCGAGCTTTTCTACTCGACAGGAATGCGCCTGTCCGAGCTCCGCGGCATCAACCGCATGGACATCGACTTGTTGTCTCAGCAGGTGAAGGTGCGAGGGAAGGGAAGAAAGGAACGCATAATCCCATTGGGTGACCACGCGCAGCTTGCTCTCAGAAATTACGAGTCGAAGCGCGACGAGTTGCTGCGGGGCATCGGCCAGGCCGGTGATCGCACCGCTTTTTTCCTCAGCAGTCGCGGAAAGC
>DATBXT010000284.1:0-33874 GCA_036514115.1 Gemmatimonadaceae bacterium | reverse complement strand
CTTACGCGAGGAGTTCGAGCGGAGATCTTTCAAGAAAGCCGTGGTGGGACTGTCCGGCGGCGTGGACTCGGCCGTCACGACTTTTCTCGCCGCGCGAGCGCTCGGCGCCGACAACGTCGTGGCGATACGCATGCCCTATCGCACATCGAACCCCGATTCGCTGGCGCACGCGCAACTCGTCGTTGATGCACTCGGGGTTGAATCGAGAACCATCGATATCTCCGCGGCCGTCGATGGGTACCTGGCAAACGAGAAAGACGCCGATCCGGCGCGACGTGGCAACGTGATGGCGCGCGAGCGGATGATCGTGCTGTTCGATCAGTCCGCGAAGTACCACGCGCTTCCCGTCGGCACCGGTAACAAGACCGAACGGTTGCTCGGCTATTTCACCTGGCACGCCGACGACTCCCCGCCCATCAATCCGCTCGGTGATTTGTTCAAAACCCAGGTCTGGCAGCTCGCGAAATTTGTGGGCGTGCCCGAAGTGATCGTTCAAAAGCCGGCGTCTGCCGATCTCATCGAAGGACAAACGGATGAGGGTGACTTCGGGATCAGCTACGCTGAGGCCGACACGATTCTCAACTGGCTGGTGAGCGGTTACAGCCCGGCAGCGCTCGCCACGCGCGGGTTCGATCCGAACAAGGTCGAGCTGGTGCGAAAGCGGCTGGCGGGGACGCACTGGAAGCGAAAGCTGCCGACCGTAGCGCTCCTCAGTCCCACGGGGATCGGTGAGTCGTACCTGCGCCCGGTCGATTACTGATTTAAGGGCGCGACACCTGCTATTTTTGGATAGAGTCAGACCCACCGCCGGAGACTAATGGCCACCCGAACACTCCCCGACAGAAAGGCTTCTCCAGGCGCGCCGAGCAGCCGACTTACGCCGGAGCAGCTTGTTGCCGCGTACCGGAACATGCTGCTCTCACGCCGGCTGGATGACAAGGAAGTCCAGCTGAAAGGGCAGAACAAGATCTTCTTTCAGATTTCAGGCGCTGGGCACGAAGCGGTACTGACCGCCGCGGGAATGGTTTTCAGGTCAGCGTACGACTGGTTTTACACCTACTACCGCGACCGTGCGCTCTGTCTCTCGCTCGGCGTGACGCCGGCAGAAATGTTGTACGAGGCGGTTGGTGCGGCGATTGATCCCGCTTCCGGCGGCCGACAGATGCCGAGCCACTGGGGGCACAAGGCATACAACATCGTATCCGCATCGTCTCCGACAGGAACACAGTTCCTTCAGGGCGTCGGAACGGCGGAAGCCGGCCATCGCGCGCGACTCCTCGACATCACCGAAGGCTTCGAGAAGGATGAAGTCGTTTTCATTTCGACGGGTGAGGGACAGACCAGCGAAGGAGAATTCTGGGAATCCCTGAACACGGCCTGCAATCTCAAGCTGCCCGCCGTCTACCTGGTTGAAGACAACGGCTACGCCATCTCTGTTCCGGTCGAGGTCAACACGGCTGGCGGAAGTATCTCGAAGCTCGTTCGTTCCTTTCCCGATCTTTACGTCGAGGAAGTCGACGGATGTGATCTCCTCGCGAGCTACGATGTGCTGCAGCGCGCCGTCGACTACGCCAGGCAGAGAAAGGGCCCGGCACTCGTTCACGCGCACGTGATCCGCCCTTACTCACATTCTCTATCGGATGACGAGAAGCTGTACCGGCCGCCCGCAGAGCGCGAAGCCGACGCAGCTCGGGATCCGGTGACGCAGTTTCCGAAGTGGCTGATAAGTGAAGGCCACGCGACCGACGACGAGATCAAGCAGATCCAGAAGGATGTCGAGGCGGTGGTGCTGGCGGCGACGGACGACGCGCTGTCGCAACCCCAGCCTGGACCGGACACGATTTATTACGGCGTCTATTCACCCGACGTCGATCCGACGAGCGAGCAGTTCGACACCGAAGACGATCCGCAGTTTTCCGGCGAGCCGACAACGATGGTGGATCTGCTCAATGCCTGCATGAAGGACGAGATGCGGCGGGACCAGAAGATCGTCGTGTTCGGACAGGACGTCGCCGACGTTTCGCGCGAAGAGTACCTCGGTAAGGTCAAAGGCAAAGGCGGGGTATTCAAGGTGACGTGGGGACTGCAGAAGGAGTTCGGCGGAACCCGCGTCTACAACTCGCCACTGGCGGAAGCGAACATCGTTGGGCGCGCCATCGGGATGGCGGTGCGCGGATTCAAGCCGGTGGTCGAGGTTCAGTTCTTCGATTACATCTGGACGGCGTACATGCAGCTTCGTGACGAGCTCGCCACGATGCGCTGGCGCTCCAACAACAATTTTTCGGCGCCTGTCGTCGTGCGGACGACATACGGTGGATACATCCGAGGTGCCATCTATCACTCACAAACCGGCGCTACGCTGTTTACCCATTGCCCTGGGTTGAGAGTCGTCTGCCCATCGACAGCCCTCGATGCCAACGGTTTGCTTCGTACAGCGATCCGCTGCGACGATCCAGTGATCTTCCTCGAACACAAGCATCTCTATCGGCAGATCTACAACAAGTCGGCGTATCCGGGGCCGAACTTCATGATCCCCTTCGGCAAAGCGAAGGTGGTACGTGAAGGCACCGACGTCACTGTCGTGACTTACGGAGCGACGGTGCAGCGCGCGATCACGGCCGCGAATGCGGTCGCCGAGAGCGGGATTTCGGTTGAGATCATCGATCTTCGGACGCTGAGCCCGTGGGACCGCGACACTGTCTTCGAGTCCGTGAAGAAGAACTCGCGGGTGATCGTCGCGTACGAGGACTCGCTGTCCTGGGGTTTTGGCGCGGAGATCGCCGCGGCAATTGCCGACGAATGCTTCGCCTGGCTCGATGCTCCGGTCAAGCGAATTGCATCAACCGATACGTTCGTCGGATACGCGCCGCGACTGGAGGATGCCATTCTTCCTCAGGTCGACGACTTCAAACGCGCGTACGAGGAGATGGTGAAGTACTAGTGGCGTGAACAGAAAAAAGGGCGGCTCATCGAGCCGCCCCTTTTTGTGTGATCTCGCGCCGCTTACTTTTGCGGGCTCGCGCCCATCGACGCAGTCCCGAGTCCGGGGACGCTTGCCGGCGTATAGCCGGTGGGCACCTCGAAGGCTTTCGGATCTGTGTTCACCCACTGGAGCGCGGTGACTTCCGCGGCGGTGGTCGTCACTCTGGTTTGCCCCTGGGCGACAATCGTTGCGGAGCTCACCGCGCGCAGCGGGGTACCCTTCGGCAATTTCGCTTGCGCCGCTTTCAGCTTCTGCGCGAAGTCGGCGTTGCCCGAGCCGAACATATTCGCCATGTCGCTGCCGCTGAGGCTGGCGAACGGATTGAGTGTGCTGATGAGATCGTTTGCATAAAAGCTGTCGGTTGTGCTGGCGATCTTTACCGTCTGCTCGGTACCCTTGGCGCTCACAAGCATGGTCATGCCGGTTGCGACCCTGTAGTGCGTCGTCGGATGTCCGAGAATTGTCGGACCGGCGCCGAGGTTGTCGACCTTCGCTTGCGTCCCGGAAAACTCCATCTTCATGCCGCTCATCGCCTGCGCCTGGCTGACGATCTCGCTGGGTCGGACGCGAAGGTACTGACTTCTCTTCGCGTCGAGATAGGTGATCGTCTTCCCGCTGTCGGTCACGATCATGCTGACGCTGTCAGTGGCCAGCGGCGTCACCTTGGGGCCGGATCCAATCACGTCGAGGCGCATCTTGTCGGCGGTCCCGAATGCGTGACCGAGCATCACCGTGGTGTCGGCCTCTCCCTGAATATTGATGGACGTACGGAAGTCCATCGCTAGCGTTTTTCCTGCAGTCTGAGCGCTGGCCAGCGACAGCGGGGCAAGCGCGAAAAAGGCGCCGGTAAGGAGGCGCTGATGAAAGCTCATGCTGATATCCCGATGGGTGTGAGGACGGTAGGGAATACTGCTAAAGACGTTCCCTTCGCCCTCAGGGTAACCCGCTAACGGGGATTGGTGCCCCCATTCCGCGATTTCATCGAGGCAAGAATCGACGTTCCGAGAATGCCCCCTACCGCACCGAGTGAGGCCAGCGTCGGGATGTGGATGAAATGCTCGAGCAGCATTTTCAACCCGATGAATACGAGGACGATCGCTAAACCAAGCTTCAGGTAAACGAATTTGCCGACGACGCCGGCGAGCAGAAAATAGAGCGCGCGGAGGCCCAGCACTGCACAGATGTTTGATGTGTACACGATGAAAGGATCGCGCGTCACCGCAAAAATCGCGGGAATCGAGTCGGTGGCGAAGATGATATCCGTGGTGTTGACGATCACCATCACGATAAAGAGGGGCGTCGCTGCAACGTGCTCGCCGCCATTCGGACTCGGCAGGCGGGTGAAGAACTTGTCGCCGTGAAAGTCATTCGTCACCGGAATGAGCTTGCGCGAGAGCCGCAGCACCGGGTCGTGCTCGGGATTGTAGGCGGCATCGTCCTTCTGCAGGGCCATTCGGATGCCCGTGAAGACGAGAAATGCGCCGAAGATATACAGCGTCCACGCGAAACGCGTCACGAGCGCGGAGCCGGCCACGATCATCACGCCGCGCAAGACGAGGGCGCCGACGATTCCCCAGAACAACACGCGGTGCTGGTATTTCTCGGGAACGTTGAAATAGGTGAAGATCAGAACGAAGACAAAAATATTGTCGACGGACAGCGCGTACTCGATCAGGTAGCCGGTCACGAACTCCAATCCCGACTCCCTGCCCATAGTCAGGTAGATCGCGAGCGCGAAAGTCAGCGAGAGCGCCACCCATACGCCGCTCCACGTAGCTGCCTCTCTTACGGAGACTTTCTTCCCGCGCTGATGCAGGACGCCGAGGTCGAGCGCGAGTATCGACAGTACGACGACGTTGAATCCTACCCAGCCCCAGACCGAGTTCACGCTAGGAGGTAAGCTGGAGAGGCGTGTTAACGACGCTCAAGCGCGTCGCGAACGTCGAGAAGAATCTCGAAATACAGCTGCTCCCGCCGGTACGCGAAATCGAGCGTCGCCATCTGGCTCTGGTCGCCCGACGCCTTCGCCCGCTCGAATGCTTCGCGGTACATCTCATCCAGATTCTCCAAAATCGTGCTGCGCGTGCGTGACATTGATGTGCTCTCCGGGCTGGCACCGCCGCGATTGTCGATCGACGAAAGGCCGGCGATACGCTGCAGCGCAGTCTCCGGATCCTCGTTCTCGAAGATCAGCTTTTTCGCGGCGCCAAGCGCGAGTCGGCGTGGGTTGAATGGATTTGGCGGTGTCACTGCTGCGGATGCCTGTGTGGCATGAAAGCTAAGGCAATGAGTAGAGTGGGCGCTAATCAAAGCCGCGTTTCGATGCGCAATAATAAAACGCGGGGCGAAAGCGCTAAGCCTTCGCCCCGCAATTTTATTTTCGCGACTAGATGTTCGAGCTTCCGCCGCTCGAGCCACCCGAGCCGCCGGTCTGTCCGCCACTGCCGGAACCGGAGCCTCTCATGCCACCGCTTCCACCGCTGCTGCCACCTGAAGATCCGAAGCCACCACCGGATCCGCCGGAACTACCGCCCTGACCTCCCGAGCTGCCTCCGGTCCCGGAACCACCAAATCCTCCAGAGCCGCCGCTCGAACCGCCCGATCCACCGCTCGATCCGCTGCCTGAGCCGCCGCCACTCATCCCGCCGCTACGGCCGCTTCCAGCGTCCGAACTACCACCGCTGCCGCCGAATCCGCCGCCGCTTGACCCCGAGCTTCCGGAACCGGCGCCCATTCCGCCGCTACCCGATCCGCTGCCGCCAGATCCGCTGTTGCCGATCCCGCTGCTGCCAGACCCGCTGCCCGAACTTCTGCCCGAGCTGCCGCTTCCCTGATTCGAGCCGGCCGCGTTCTGTGTCTCGCGGTTCTGACTCTGATTCTGGTTTGTATCCTGTGCCATTGGACTCTCCATCATTTGGGAAGCCCCATAAACGCATGACGTATGCCGATGAATCCCGGGTGAGTCGAACGGTTTTGTCGGCTGAGATTCGGGCGTCTTTTTGAGACGCTGCACGAGAGTGCACGCGTTACAACCTGTGAAACACGGCCTCGTCTATCGGCTTCCCGTGCTTGAGATGCTCGACAACGATGCGCTGGAGCAACGCGGGGGTCACTCGCGAATACCAGATCCCATCCGGGTAAACGACGACGATAGGGCCGTCGCTGCACACGCCGAGGCACGGCGTCTCGCCCCGCTTCACACGCTGGGGCCCGAAGAGGAGATCCTCTCGCTGGAGCAGCTCCGCGAGCAAAGAATAAATCTGCCGCCCGCGTCGGTCAGGCGAGCAGAAACCACCAGTGCACACCAGCACGTGGCGTGAGTACGGCTCCATTTGCGGCTGCGCGCCCTCGCTCATTCAGCAAAGATACATCCCGGTGGTCGCGTACTGGTCGCTCCTCTACTTGCAACACCGGCAGCCGCGTTTGATTATGCATTAGCTCTCCTCTTTCAGGAGCAGAACATGGGGGCGACGATAACAAACAGCGCAAAAGGCGTCGATCAGGCGATCGACAGAAAGGGATATGTGCATCCTGAAGTTCTGGTGAGCACGGAATGGCTCGCCGAGCATCTCGACGACCAGGGGATCAGAATCATCGAAAGCGACGAGGACGTGCTCCTCTACGACACCGGCCACATACCGGGCGCGCAAAAGGTGGACTGGCATCTGGATCTGAATGATCCCGTTCAACGGGATTACGTGTCGTCCTCACAGTTCGAAGAGCTGCTGCGAAAGAAAGGGATCGATGAGAACACGACCGTAGTTTTTTATGGAGACAAGAACAACTGGTGGGCCGCGTACGCCTTCTGGGTTTTTCAGCTGTTCGGATTCAGAAACGCGAGGCTGCTTGACGGTGGGCGAATAAAGTGGGAACAGGAGGGCCGCCCGTTCAACACCGAGGTCCCATCGTTCCCGAAAACTGGCTACAAGGCTCCGCCTCGCTCCGACGACGCTATTCGCGCCTTCTTCAAGCAGGTGGCCGATCACTCGGCGCAAGGAAAGCCTCTCATCGACGTGCGCTCGCCGGAGGAGTATACCGGCCAGCGAACACACATGCCGGACTATCCGCAGGAAGGAACTTTGCGCGGAGGGCACATCAAGGGGGCGCGCAGCGTCCCCTGGGCGCGAGCGGCGAATCCCGACGGCAGCTTCAAGGATGCCGAGTCGCTTCGAGCGATCTACGAAGGGGAGAAAGGGCTGAACAAAAACGACGACATCATCGCGTACTGCCGGATAGGCGAACGCTCATCGCACACGTGGTTCGTCCTTACGTATCTGCTCGGTTACCAGCGCGTGAGAAATTACGATGGAAGCTGGACTGAGTGGGGGAACACGGTTCGCGCGCCCATCGAGAAAGGACCAGAGCGGTGACGGCGCCTGCGGCCACACAGACTTCCGCCAAGCCGTCGCTCATTCACGTCGAATGGGTGGGCGAGCATCGCTTTGAGTCGGGCCGACCCGGCGGCCCGACTGCACACATTGATGGTGAGGGACAGACGGGGCAGAGCCCGCCCGAAACGCTGCTCAGCGCGCTGGCGACCTGCGTGTCCTATGACGTGATCGACATCCTGGCCAAGCAACGCACGCCGCTAGCATCGCTGCAGATCGACGTTGTCGGTGAGCGCGTCAATACTGTGCCTCGTCGCTATCGACACATCACGCTCAATTTTCGGATCAGCGGCGAGGGGATCGAGAAAGAGAAAGCGTTGCGCGCGATCGAGCTGTCGGCAAACAAGTATTGCTCGGTGCGGGATTCGCTGCGGCCGGACATGCAGATCGACTGGACAGTCGAGATCGTATAGCCCGGCCCCAGCTCCGTGAAGGGAACCTACTGCGGTAACGGTATCGACGCGGCGAGATCGTAATTCATGATCGCGTCGAGCTTGTTCTCCAGCTGGAAGTATCGCATCAGCTTCTTGGGCGGGAGGAACGCCGCGAATTTTTTCACGTAGGCGGATCGAAGGTTGATGCGATCCTGGTCGAGAGTCGCATAGTCGGTCATCAGCTTTGTCGCCACAGGGTCCGTAAGCGTGTCGTAACTCTGCGCATATTCGGTGATGATTTTCGTCAATCGGTCACCCTGCTTCGCGTTCAAGTCGCGGTACTCGGCGTAGAGGGGCCAGAACTTCTGGTTCTCCTCCGTGGTCAGGTCCATGGCACCTGCAACAATCTTCTTGCGGTTGGTCCTGACGATCTGCCGAACCGAGTCCATCTCGCGCTCGACGTCCGCGGTCGAGGAAGGAGCGGCCGCGGTCGACGCGGGCTTCGCCTGAGCCCCTGCCGCCGGGGCGATGAGAGCGAGCAGCGTCACTATACCTACTTTGTTCAAAGAGATGCGCATACGGCCGAGACCTTTAGAGGGGGATGAGCGAAACTGGCCGGTCCCGAACAGCGCAGCTATTAGACTTTCGGGCAATGCACGCCCGATGGGCGTCGCTAGGATTTCTTTTTGATCGGGCGCGCCGGTCCCCTTCGTTCGGAATCCTCGATCTCCTCGCGCAGTCGCGAATAGCTGTCGTACCGCTCGGCGCTGATCGTCCCCTGCTCCACCGCCGCCCGTACGGCGCATCCCGGTTCGACGCGATGCGTGCAATTCCCAAAGCGGCACTCGTGGATGTGCGGGCGGAATTCGCGAAAGCATTCGTCGAGGTGCTCCGAGGCGAGTCCCCACATCCCGACTTCGCGAAGACCGGGCGAATCGACCACATATCCCGCGTCAGGAAGCGGGTGAAGGAGTGCGCCTACGGTAGTATGACGTCCCTTGTTGACGGACTCGCTGATCTCGCCGACACGCAAGTCGAGCCCAGGGTACATCGCGTTCATCAGCGAAGACTTGCCGACGCCAGACGGTCCGGTAAGCACTGAGGTTTTGCCCGCCAGCTGATCGTGAAGCTCGTCGAGTCCGACGTGCTGTTTGACGCTGGTGTAGTGAACGGGGTATCCCGCGTTCGAGTAATCGGCGAACGCGCGCTCGACCGGCTCTCTGTCGACGAGCTCGACTTTATTGATTACGACACGGGCATCGAGCGAGTTCGCTTCGGCGATGACGAGGAAACGATCGAGCATCCGACGGTGCGGCTCCGGCTTGGCGGCGGCGAAAACAACTACGACCTGGTCGACGTTCGCGGCAACTATACGCTCGCCCTGTCCTTCACCCGGTGCGCGCCGCGCGAGCTGCGAATGACGCGGCAGAATGTCCGCAATCGCCCAGTGCTCGCCGCGTTGATCGATCTCCAGAACCACCCTGTCGCCGACAGCCAGCTTCCGGTTTTCTTCGCGCTCCTGTTTCAGTCTCCCGCGCATGGAAGCCGCGTGGGTCTCTCCGGTCTCGGCGCGGACCTGCCAGACTCCACCAGTCCCTTGCAGCACGACGCCTTCCTTACGCGTCAATTACCCTCGCTGCGCATCTCATCCCACCACGGACGTTGTTCGGCACGCTTGCTTCTGATCAGAGAGTCGAGCTTGGCTTTCACCTCGTTGAGGCGCATCGCTCCAACGATGCTGCGCGCCTCGACCTCGCTGTCCGCGTACGCGAGAAATTCAGTCTCGAGGTGTCCGCTGGCGACGGGATCGCCGTGGCCCCACCGAACGAAGAGGAGATACGCGGCGAAAGGACGACCTTTTTCGCCGCTGGTGTCGCTCACTATCTCGACGCTGTACGACGCGCCATCGGCACCTTCGAAAGCCGCCGGCCGGTCATGGACGGCAATGTACCCGCCGATGGTGTTCGGGTCGCCTTTGGAAGGATCTGGAGGAATGAACCTTCCCACGGTCAGTCCTGGCGCCTGGCCACGATCTCCTTCACCACGCTTCCGGTAATGAAGGCAACGTTCGCCGGCCGCTCCGCGAGACGGCGCATGAGGTACGGGTACCACTGAGTTCCAAAGGGCACATACACGCGCATACCATAGCCCTCGCGCACCAAACGGTCCTGCAGATCGCGCCTCACTCCATAGAGCATCTGGAATTCGAATCTGCTGGACGCGATGTCGTTCGCCTTGGCGAAGCTTTTTGCTTCTCTGATGATGGCTTCGTCGTGCGTGGCTATGCCAGGATAGTTGCCCTTCGACATCAGCTCCTGCATGCACTTTACGTAATTGGCGTCGACGTCTTTCTTCGCGGGAAATGCGACTGTCTCCGGCTCCTTGTAGGCGCCCTTGCAGATCCGGACACGAGCCTTGAGCAGATTGGCGTGCTGAACGTCGGCGAAAGTCCGATAGAGATAGCTCTGGAGCACGATCCCGACATTCTCGCGGTAGGCCGGGTAAAGGCGCTGTTCGAAGAGGTCGAGCGTGCGCTGGGTGTATTCACTCGCTTCCATATCGATGCGAACGAACGTCCCGTAGTCCCGGGCGCGCTGGAGGATCCGGTGCATGGTGGCTACGCACAGCTCCTCGGAGATGTCGAGCCCCATCGCGGTCAGCTTGACGGAAACGTTGGCGTTTGCGTTCCGCTCGTGGATACGATCGAGCATCGTCAGGTACGCGTCGCCGGCCGCGCGCGCTTCGGCTTCGTTGTGCACACTCTCACCGAGAAGATCAAGCGACGCGCTGATGCCGCGGGCATTGAGCCTGGCTACCGCTGCGAGCGCTGTGTCCAGCGTCTCGCCGGCGACGAATCGATTCGCAAAACTCTTTGCGACGCGGTTGTTGCGGACGAACTTGAAGATCTGTGGCTGGGCGGAAAGGTACAGCAGTGCGCTACGAAGCATTAATCGTGAGGTTCCTGTAAGGCCGAAGCAGAGGAGCGGCGCGCGGCCGCGCGACCGCGACGCGAGAGATCGAAGATACGCGTGACCGGATATCGCCCGCCCCTTTTGAGATCCGAGTCAAACAGATTCCAGGTGACGAATCCGTCTTCGCTTTCGGGCTCGAGAAGGTAGACGATCAGTGGTCCACGCGGCTGAGCGGTCGATACGATGAACGACCTGGCAGGCAACGCCTGCAATCCTCGCTCCCACCTGCCCTTGAGACGCACTTCGCGGTGACCCTGAAATGGTCGAGTCGATGTAATGATCGAATCAATCGTGTACGCTTCGCCGCGCGCTGTCCACGCCGAGTCCGACCGGTCGACTCGAACGCCGTGCAGCCGCAGGAGGGAGACGACGGCAGTATCCTGCGGCGCGATCACGTAGGCAGCCGGTGGGACTCGATCCAGAGTGGAGTTGAATCGATCGTAGACCGGCATCCGGATCGTGTTAAAAACTCCGGAGCGTCGTTGTCCTCTCGGGACGCCCGCCTGCGTTACCGCAGAGTCGCCGGTTTTCACCAGGGTTTCCTTGATGACGTCCATGGAGCGCGGCGTCGAGGTGAGCTCCGATCGAATCGCCACCATCTGGACCGAATCAGGCGAGCGACCCCAGGCGAGCGGCTGACTATCCGCGCGCGCGCTGAGTAATCGAATAGCGGTCCCCTTCTCCGCCACGAGCGAAAGGATCTCGGTGACGAACGCATGGGTGGAAGCGATCCGCCTCGACAGGGAATCATGGGAGTACGCCTCGCTCAGAATTCCAATACGACCACGGATACCATAGTAGTTGGTTCCGAAGCGCGGACGCGAATCATAGGTTGCCCAGCCTTCATGCACCGTGGTATCGGCTATTGGCCCACGCTCATCCGAGACGAAGTTGCCATAGTCGAACACCTCGAATCCGTGGCGCTGGCGCATGCGGGCGCGCAGGACCGGAAGAAGCGAGTCACGGGCGTACACACCGCCGAAAACAGCAGCGGGGCTCAGGGACGGTGAGTAGGTGAGCGCGTAGCCGTGGAAGCTGCCGTCGGTGGTATGCAGATCGACGAACACGTCGGGATCCCATGTGTTGAACATCGCCAGGGACGCGCGGGTCTCCGGCGCTTCGGCTTTCACGTAATCGCGATTGAGATCCAGGTTCTGCGCGTTGGCCCGAGTACCGACCAGCTCCGGACCATTCTGCTCCGTCCGGTTGACGGACTGTGGCGCAAAACGTTCGTTGCCGTCAGCATTGTAGATCGGCACGGCGATAAGGACGATGGAATCGAGCGCGTTCGGCTTCGGCGCGAACGTAAGATCTCGCAGGAGCGCCAGCAGCGCGTCCTTGCCTTCAATCTCGCCCGCGTGGATGTTGGCCTGGACGTACACGATTGGCCGCCCAAGCTGCTTTGCTTCCGACGGAGACGCGACAAGCGGTCGTGATGCGATCACGAACGGGATATCGCGGCCCTCGTTGGTCTTGCCGATCGATCCAAACGTCAGCGGGGCGCCGATGGCCCTGAGAGAGTCGAGGAATTTTCGCACGTCGGCGTAGTGCGACGTTTCCGTGTACTGCGTTAGCTCAGGGCGGGTGCGCGGGTAATCAGCGGGGCCGATCGGGTGTGACAGCGGGTGCGCGCAAGCAGCTGCGAGTGCCGCGGTGATGCCAAACACAGAGGAGCGCACTGCGGCTGGTACCACTCGCGTCACGACCGCTCGTCGGGATAGAACGCCTGCTTGCGGCGAGCCATATCAACCAGGAGATCGGCTGGCTCGAACCGGCCGGGGAACCGCGCGTTCAAATCTTCGAGGCGCTGTACCACGATGTGAACGCCTAGCGAATCCATATAGCGGAATGGGCCGCCGCGAAACGGCGGAAATCCGATTCCAAACACTGCGCCGACATCGCCGTCGCGCGCCGACTTGATGATTCCTTCGCTCAGACAGCGCGCTGCTTCATTCAACATCGCCAATACGGTTCTTTGCTGAACCTGAATGGCCGGCATCTCCGGAATGAGAGGCGTCTCCGGCGCGGTAGGCGGAGTGATCGACTTCACCACCGGTATCGCTCCCGGTGCAAGGAACAGTGAGTAGACCGAAGGATCGACCTCGCCTTTCTTCCCTTCCTTGTCGTACAGATAAAACCCTTTTCGGGATTTCCTTCCGTAGCGACCCGAAGCAACGACAGCCTGAAGCGATTTCGCAGGCGTCATCCTGTCCGGGTATGCGTCGGCCATGATCTTCCCTGCCTTCGAAGCGACATCGAGGCCCACTTCATCGATCAGCGTGATCGGTCCGACAGGAAATCCGAAATCGACGAGCGACTTGTCGATGATGTCGACCGCCACCCCCTGATCGAGAAGAATGCCCGCCTCATTTATGTAAGGCGAGAGAATGCGGTTGACATAGAAGCCGGGTCCGTCGTTCACGACGATGACTGTCTTGCCGAGTTTCTTCGCGTAGGCAACTGCCGTAGCCACCACCTGCGGGTGCGTTTCATCGGTGGTGATGACTTCAACGAGCGGCATCTTGTGGACGGGTGAGAAGAAATGCATCCCGAGAACCCGCTCCGGACGACTCGATGCCTGCGCTATCAAATTGATCGGAATCGTCGACGTGTTCGTCGCGAAAATCGCGTGTGGGCTTATCGCCGATTCTGTCTCGCGCAGCACCTGATGCTTGATGGCGAGATCCTCGAACACCGCCTCGATCACCAGATCGACATTCCCAAATCCCGAGTAGTCGACAGTTCCGCCGATCAACGCCATGTAGTCGCCGTACTGCACCCTGGTGATCTGCTTTCGGGTGAGTCGTTCCTTCAGAACATCGCGCACGGCTGCGTACCCTTTGGCGACGCGTGAATGATCGGCGTCCTTGAGCCGGACAAGGCTCCCGTGCTGCACGGCGATCGATGCGATTCCGGCGCCCATAAACCCGGCGCCGATAATAGCGACCTTGGCCACCGGCAGCGGCTCGAAATCCGAGACCGGCAGCTCGGGGCGCTGTGACGGATCGACGCCCGGATCTTTCTTGAGCTCGTTGGTCGCGAAGAACAGGAAAATGAGCTGACGTGACACGTCGGTCATCGCCATCTCGCCGAACCGCCGTGATTCTTCGCGGTACCCGGTAGCCGCGCCGCGCTCGTAGCCCGCAGCGACCACGTCGATGGCCGCAATCAGTGCGGGATAGTGTCCACGCGATTTGGCCATTGTCTGTTCTCGCGCCTTGCGCAGCACCAAGGCGCGGCCGGCCGGATTTCCGTCCAGCAATACTCCCTTTACGCCACCGCCGTGTCGCTCGCTTTTTCTTCTGCCCTCGGCGACTTCACGCGCGCGCTGGATCGCGACGCTGCGAAGAATAGACGGATGGACGAGCTCATCGACGAGGCCGAGCTGCAGCGCCTTTTTGGCGCGAACGTGCTTGCCGGTGAGAATCATGTCCAGCGCATTGCTGAGACCGATCCGCCTCGGGAGACGCTGCGTTCCACCCGCACCGGGAATGAGTCCGAGCTGAACTTCAGGCAGTCCGAGAATGGTCTTCGGGTGCTCGGTTGCTATCCGATAA
Source organism: Gemmatimonadaceae bacterium (assembly GCA_036514115.1). Lineage (GTDB taxonomy): Bacteria > Gemmatimonadota > Gemmatimonadetes > Gemmatimonadales > Gemmatimonadaceae > UBA4720. Next base: position 19,600 of record DATBXT010000284.1, on the reverse strand, counting down.
CGGCACGCGAGCGCGGTCTCCAATCCGCCACCGAGACACGCGCCATGAATGGCGGCGATCATCGGTACGCGGAGATTTTCCACCGAGTCCAGCAGCATCTGTCCATCTCTGCTCAGACGCTCGGCGTCGGAGGCTGTCTTGAGCTGGAGAAACTCCTCGATGTCAGCGCCGGCGATCCAGACATCGGGCTTGCCGCTGATCAACACTGCGGCATGGACCGTGGGATCGCGCTCGAGCCGCGTCACAAGTGCGACAAATTCGTCTTTCACCGCGCGGCTCAACTTGTTAACCGACTCATTGGGCAGATCGAAGGTGATGATGGCAATACCGTCGGTCACCTCAACGGAAAGCGCCGGGTGCCAGCGCGTTCCCACGAGTCCGCCAATCGTAACCTCGGAAGGTGAGGTCATCGCGTTCTCTCCACCACCATGGCGAAGCCCATCCCTCCCGCCGCGCAGACCGTCATCAAACCGAACTGGCCGCCACGCCGCCGCAGCTCGTGCAATAGCGTCGTCGTAATGCGCGCGCCGGTGGCTCCGAACGGATGTCCGATCGCGATCGATCCACCCATCACGTTCAGCTTTGCCCGGTCGACTTCGCCAACCGGCTCGGAGAAGCCGGCGCGCTCGGCCCAGGCCTTCGATTCGAATCCTTTCAGATTCGATAAAACCTGCGCGGCAAAAGCTTCGTGCATTTCCACCAGATCGATATCCTGGAGAATCAGCCCGGCTCGCTTGAGGGCGACTGGAGCAGCCAGCACTGGAGCCTGCAGGAGCTGCTCTCCCGGGTCGAGGGCGGCGTACGCGTACGATCGAATGATGCCGAGCGGGGTGTAGCCGAGCGCTTCTGCTTTCTCCTCACTCATCAGAAGAACGCACGCGCCGCCATCGGTCAGCGGCGAAGAGTTCCCCGCGCTTACGCTTCCGTACTTCCGGTCGAACACGGGCTTGAGCGCAGCGAGTTGCTCGTAACTCGTGTCTTCTCTAATCCCGTTGTCGGACGTAAGCACACTGTCGAACTTGGGGGGCACGTAAACCGGCATGATCTCATTCGTCAGTCGCCCGTCCGCAGTCCCCGCGGCGGCGAGGCGGTGCGATCGAAGCGCGAAATGGTCCTGTTCCTCGCGGGTGATCGCATTGAGCTTCGCCATCTTCTCCGCTGACTGGCCCATGGTCTCGCCGGTCGAAGGCTCGGCGATGGCCGGAGTGATGGGGACGAAATCCTTCGGCCTGAGCCGAGCCAGCGTTCTCAGACGCGCGGGAAGAGATTTCGCCTTTGACGCGAGCACCAGCGTCTCCGCCATCCCTGCCGAATGGAGGATCGGAATGTTGGACAGAGATTCGGATCCGCCAGCGATAGCGACGTCGAGATTGCCGAGCGCTATCTGATCGGCAGCGTCGGTGATGGCCTGATTCGCCGAAGCACATGCGCGGCTGACGCTGAATGCCTGAACGCCTTTGGGCAGGAGCGGGAGCAGCGACACTTCGCGTGCGATGTTGGGGGCGAGCACCGAGGGAATCACCGTTCCAAAAACCAACGCCTGAACCTCTTTGCCGTCCAGGTTCGTTCGCTGCAAAAGCTCGGCGACGCACAGTTTACCGAGGTCGATCGCGGAGATGCTTTTGAAAGCCGTTCCGGCTTTGGCGAACGGCGTTCTCACGCCGGCGACGATCGCGACCCGGCGCCCGTTCCCGAATGTTGCCATGCAGGAAACCTAGACGGGCGCCGTTTATCTATCTAGGACGTGCGCGGCCCTCTGGTGGCTTGCTCTTTTGCAATCAACCGTTGCTTACGCTCGAGCCCCCATCTATATCCGCCGAGCTCTCCGCTCTGTCGTATGACGCGGTGACACGGAATGAGGACGGCGACGCGATTGTTAGCGATTGCGGTGGCAACCGCACGAACTGCCGTCGGGGAGCCGATTGCATTTGCGATCTCGGCGTAAGAGCGCGTCTCACCGAACGGGATCTGTTGCAGCTCCCGCCAGACTTTCCATTGGAACGCGGAGGCCTGGACGTCCAACGGGATTTCAGCGGAGACGCTGGACCCCTCAACCGTAGCCACTACTGCTTCGACCCATGCGCTGAGCGAGCTCGACGGATCGGTAACGCGACTGCGAGTCGCGGCGGGATACTCACGCTGAAGTGCATCTTCTAGCGCCTGACCATCGTCGCCCAGGGTCACTGCACAGACTCCGCGCTCGGTTGCGCCGACGAGGAGTTGTCCGAGCGATGTCGGCACGATGACGTATTCGATCCGAGTGCCCGCCCCGCCGCGCTTGTATCTGGCCGGCGTCATGCCGAGGTGGAGCGCGGCGTCTTCGTAGGCCCGGCTGCTGGAGCTGTAGCCCGCGCCGAACGAAGCGCGACTGACTGTCTCTCCGCGCTTGAGCTCCTCCTTCATTCGTTCGCTCTTCAGCGCGCGGATGTATTGAGCCGGAGAGAGTCCCAACCCCTCCTTGAATTTTCGTTGCAGATGATAAGGACTCATTCCTGCGACTTCTCCCAGCCGCTCGAGAGTGATTTTTTCTTCGCTCGGGTCCGCGATGTGACGGTCGATGTATGCACGTGCGCGGGCAACCGCGGTGCCAGGCGCTTTCGCCCGATTGGGGCGGCATCGCTGACACGCACGAAAGCCGGCGCGTTCCGCCGACTCGATCGAGGAGAAAAATGCGACGTTATCGCGCTTTGGCTTGCGGGACGGACATGACGGCCGGCAGTAGATGCCGGTCGTCGTGACGCCGTAAAGAAACTGGTCGTCGGCTGATGCGTCGCGGTGGAGCACCGACTCCCACGCCGTTGCTTCATTCATGGGAATCGCCTCCATTCCCTTTACTGGTCTTGGCGAAGCCTTCATTCCTGTCCGCTCGTTCGATACAAAATCATAACAGCCGGCGACCGCGACCACTCGATATTCGTGCATTCAATCCTCACCTGTGAGCGTTAGCCTTTCGTGATGACGAAGGATGCCGGGCTTGCTCGGCCTGCGATATCCGAATCTTGCGGTCAAATTCCTTATACTTCCGGGTTCGCGCCCCATCTCCGACCCCGATCGCAATGCCTGGATTTTCCGCCGACAATTTCGACGTCCTGGTAATCGGGGGCGGGATAACGGGCTGCGGCGTTGCGCGCGATGCGGCGATGCGCGGGCTCAGGGTGATCCTCGTCGAGCAGGACGATTTCGCCAGCGGCACATCCGGTCGATCGTCGCGCCTGGTGCACGGCGGAATACGATATCTCGAACACGGTCAGCTGCACCTGGTGCGCGAATCCATTCGAGAGCGGGAGATATTGCTGCGCATCGCGCCACATCTCGTACACCCTCTGGCCTTCACCTGGCCCATTTATCGAGGCGCGCGTGTCGGACGGCTCAAACTCGGCGCGGGTCTGTTCCTCTACCAGATAATGGCTGGTAACAGAGCGCATCCATCGTCGTCCCTCAACGCCGCCGAAACGCTGGAGCGGGAGCCGACTCTCGCAAAAACGGGTCTGACCGGCAGCGCCGTCTACTACGACGCACGCACCGATGACGCGCGTCTCACCATAGCCAACGCGCTTGCCGCCGAGCAGGAAGGCGCAGTGATGATGAATCACACGCGCGCCACTGACATTCTTCGTGATGGATCAACGGCTGTCGGAGCGCGCATGATCTCGCGGTTGTCGGGAGCGGAAGGCGAAATCCGGGCGCGGGTCATCGTGAGCGCCACCGGCGTCTGGCAAAATGATTTTGGCGGGGATATGTCGAGGCAGCGGCACCGCGGAAGCAAAGGAGTGCACATCGGAGTCGCGCGCAGCCGAGTCGGAAATCGCGAGGCCATCACCATGATCTCTCCAATTGACGGTCGGGTGATGTTCTGCTTACCCGCCGGCACTCAAACCATCATCGGTACCACCGATACCTGGACAGACGAACCGCCTGAGACCGTGCACGCCGCGACGGCTGACGTCGACTATCTGATCCGATCGGCCAACGCGTACTTCCCCGACGCGCGCTTGTCTGCCGACGATGTGATCAGCGCGTGGGCCGGCATCAGACCGTTAGCCGCCGATCAGCCGAACAATCCATCTGCCGCGTCGCGCGAGCACAGCATCGTGACCGATGATTCGGGTGTCATTCATGTCACCGGCGGAAAGCTGACCACCTACAGGGCGATGGCGGCTGAGATTGTGGATCGCGCTCAACGCGCACTGGGTAGACGACCAAGTCCAGGTGCCACCGATTCAGTCGAGCTTCCAGGGGCAGACCGAGAACAGGAGATCTCGCGTCTGCAACGTGATGAACCTCGACTCGCTCAACCGCTGGTGGACGGTCTCCCTTACACCGGCGCACACCTGGCTTACGGCGTCAGCCGTGAAAAGGCGCAGACTCTGAGCGATCTGTTAATCCGACGGACCCACATTGCCTTCGAGACACGCGACCACGGAGCAAGCATCGCCGCGCGTGCAGCCGACATCGTCGCGCCCATCCTGGGGTGGACCGAGCAAACGAAAAGCGCCCGCGTCGTCGAGTTCAAAGAGGACGTCGGGCGCATCTTCGCGATCACGAGCTAGGAAGCTCGTCGCATCAATACTGGTGCGAACCATCTCCGGAGTGAGCCAGGCGCAGAAATTCATCGCGGGTCTTCGGATCGTGACGGAAGACACCACGGAGCGAGGAGGTAATCGTCTTCGAGTTCTGCTTCTGAACGCCGCGCATCATCATGCACAGGTGGTACGCCTCGATCACCACGCCGACTCCGGTGGGCTTCAACACACTGCACAGACCTTCGGCGATCTGCTCAGTCAACCTCTCCTGAACCTGGAGCCGGCGCGCATAGACGTCGACGATTCGGGGAATCTTGGATAGTCCGACGATCTTGCCGTTGGGGATGTAGGCGACGTGAGCCTTGCCGAAAAAAGGCAGCATGTGGTGTTCGCACAGCGAATAGAGCTCGATGTCGCGCACCATGATCATGTTGTCGTGCTCTTCCTTGAACACGCCCTTGCCCACGACTTCTTCCGCCGACGAGTGGTATCCCTGAGTCAGAAATTTCATCGCCTTGGCCACACGCTCTGGAGTCCGATCCAGCCCCTCGCGCGTGGGATCCTCGCCAAGAAGCTCAAGCTCCCGCCGAATCAACTTGCCGAACTCCGAGGATTCCGAAGACGCGGTTTCGTCTGTCTCGTCGAAATCATCTGACAGGTCGGGCCTGAACAGTCCAATTGCCATTGCGGTTAGGCTCCTTGCACTTCGAGTGTGGCCGGTGGTGGTGGTTTGAACAACAGCTCGGTCTCCAGCTCGACTTCCGTCTGGAGATTCTGCCGGTCGCGATTGATAGTCGCCATCGCGCGGCGTTTACCGGAAACCATGTAGGAGACGGCACAATCCATCTGCGCCAGGTCGCCGTCGATACGCACTTCGTCCCACTTGTCGACGTGACCGGTATAGGCGATGGCCAGCTGGTCGTAGTGCGCGCTCCAGAAATACGGGATATCATCGAAGCGCTCGCGATGGCCAAGCATATTACGCGCGACAACCTGCCCCTGACGCTCGGCGACCACCCAATGCTCGACGCGCAACCGCGCGTCGGAATACGCATCGGGCCAGCGGGCGACGTCCCCTGCCGCGAAGATTCCGCTCACGCTCGTCTCGAGGAATTCATTCACGGCGAGACCGTTGTCCATGGTCAACCCAGCGCTCTGTGCGAGTGAAAGGTTCGGCCTGACCCCCACACCGGCGACGACTATATCGGCTTCGATACTGGATCCATCGTCGAGAATCGCCGTGTTGCCTTCGACCGACTTGACGGTGTGTCCGAGACGAAATTCGACACCTTTCTGTTCGTGAACGCTCTTGACCAGGTTGCCCAGCTCCGGGCCAAGTGCGCGCTCGAGGGGAGTCGTTTCCGGCGCGACAACAGTCACGTGTAGACCGCGCGTAATGAGCGACGCAGCTACTTCCAGTCCGATGAAGCTCGCGCCGATGACGACGGCGTTTTTCGCCCCATCGGCCTTTTGGATGATCGAGCGGCAATCGCGGAGCGAGCGCAGGTACTGGATCCGCTCGCCCCCGGGCATATCGAGGCGGATTGGCGACGCTCCGGTCGCGATGAGCAGGCACCCGTAGTCCCGCGTTGCGCCATCGCTCAGGTGGACTGTCTTCGCGGCAGTGTCGATTCGTACTGCTTCCTTGCCCGCCAGAATCTCGATGTGCTGCGCTTCGTAGAATTCCTTCGGATGCAAAGGAAGCCATTCTTCCGGCGCATTGCCGGCGAGATAGTCCTTGGAAAGATTCGGCCGATCATACGGCGCGTCCGGATCGGGATCGATGAGCGTAATCGGCCCGCGATACGCTTCTCTGCGCAGCATCTCGGCGCAGGCGTTCCCAGCGGCACCGGCGCCGATGATCACGACGGACTTGGGACCGGCCACCGGAATTCTTTCGAACAAGACCTTTTCGGGCGCTCGCGAACCCTGCGTGCGATGAGCTTCGCCCTTCAGCTGACCAGGATCGCGCTTGCCGGTTACGCGGACGATGTCGTTTTCAACCGCGACGTCATATGAGGGAAGATCATTGAGCGCCGGCGCGCGTGTTGCTGCTCCGTTGCGAAGATTGAAACACGCGTGGTGCCAGGGGCATCGAATGGTGTCACTGACCAGCACCCCCTGATCGAGCGGCGCGCTGTAATGTGTGCACTTGGCGCCGACGGCGAACCAGTTCGGCTCGACGTGCACGAGCAGAACCGGTTCTCCGAAAGCGTGACCTGCTACGAGCTGACTCGGGCCTAGAGTACTGGCCTGAATCCCTGCGGCGAGGTCGGGCCCGGTCAGCTCGTCGGAGTGATCGCTCACTTCAGGTGGTCGAGGAGATTTTGCGCGCGGTCGCGGTGGGCAACGAATGCCGGTGCGACTTTCGTCTCCAGGTCCTTGAGCTGCGCGTTCTGGGTCGCGGGGAGCAGGCTCTTGGTCACCGCGTCGATCACGGCGTTGTGGAAATCGATCTCGTGCTGCAGGAAAGCGCGATCGAACGCCGTGCCATTCAGCGATCGCAGCTTCTTCATCGCATCGGCATGCGCCTTGGCGAGCGCGAAATCCCTGGGTGGCGTCGGTGTGACTTTGAGCGATGCTGCGAGGTCGCGGCCCTGCTGGCGCACATTCTTGTGATCGCGCACGAGCATCTCTCCAAATTCGTGAACTTGTTTCGAGCGTGCTTTCTTGACGGCCAGGCCGCCCGTCTCAATATCGTAGGTATTGGCGGCGTCGAATATTGCGACGATGGTCGGATCGTCGATTTTTGGCGCGCGCGACTGTGCGTGGGTCGACTGCACCGGGACAACCAGGGCCGCCAACGCTGCCAATGAACCGTAGCTGACGAGACTGCGAGTGCGAGAGAACATGAAATCTCCAAAAGAGTGATTCGGGATGCGCTTACGAATCGACATTAGCCAAAGCCTCGGTATATGTCAAGATTTTCTTTGACTTATTGGGCGGGTGGCGCTAAATTCGAGGCCAATGACTGATAAAGAACGATCAGCCGACCAGGCTCGCGGCACCCGAGGGCGCCTTCTGGCCCTTCTAAGGGAGGGCGAATGGACCGTCGACGACCTCGCCGCGCGCCTCGACCTGACCGACAACGCCGTCCGATTTCATCTCGATGCCCTCGAACGGGTCGGCACGGTGAAGAAGGGTGCGCTCCGGAGGAGCGGGGCCGCCGGTCAGCCGGCGGTCTTGTATTCCCTCACGTCATCCGGCGAGGAAGAATTTTCCAGAGCCTACGCGCCGGTTCTGATTGCCTTTTTGGAAGAGCTTCGGGAACGCATGACTTCCACGCAGCTCGTTGCCTTCCTCAAGCGCATTGGTAAACGCCTCGCGTCCGGGTCGCCCGCCAACGCAGAATCCTTGTCGGGGCGCGTAGCGGGCGCTTCGAATCTGCTCAACTCGCTGGGCGGAGTGACGGTAGTCGAGAAAAAGGGCGGCAACTATCACATCGTGGGACGAGCCTGCCCGTTGTCGCGGGCGGTCGAAGCAGATCATTGTGTCTGCGCTGCCGTGACGTCGCTTGTTGCGGAGGTTGTCGGGGCGAACGTTACGGAGAGGTGCGATCGCTCGGGGCGTCCGAAGTGCTGTTTCGAGATCTCTTCAGATAGCGCCCGAACGACCGCTCGCGCCTGACCAGTCGCGGATTACTGGACCGTGATGGTGCCAGTCATGGCTGACCCGTGAACTGAGCAGTGGTAGGTATACGTCCCCGCAGTGGCGAAGTTGCGCTCGAAGGTACCCTGGTCCTGCGTCGGCGACGTCGTTCCATCATCAAAAGTGACGCTGTGCGCTACGCACGTCTGACCGGTGCCGTAGTAGGGATCGTTAGTGCAGCTGTTCCACGCCCATCTGATCGTAGTTCCGACGGCGACAGTCTTCGTTCCTGGTGCGAACGCGTTGTTCGTGACCGAGACACCCCCGGATGGCGTTGTCGTATTTCCCGGCGGCGGATTGTTCGGCGCTGTCGAGTCGGACCCCCCTCCGCCTCCACAAGCGCAAACGGCCGCGACTGTCAGCGCGACAAGAATTCCCTTCATTTGATCGCTCCTTGATAACTGCGTTTCAAACAGAGCTATCGAGAAGCGCTCGTCGCGACAAGCATTTTTACTCATTGGCGCGGTGGACGGCTGCTATTGAGCGGCGAGTGCCGCCGAGCTTTCTGACAGGCGGCTACGCCGCGTCGTGTATGGTCTTGAGCTCGAGGATCTTCAGCCGTCGTGTCATTGCGGGCAGCTTGAGCACGACCGTCTCGCCGACACTTCTGCCTACCAGCGTGCGGCCTATCGGCGACGACATGCTGACGTGTCCTTCCTCGAACTCGACCGAGTCACCGAAGACGAGACTGTAGTTCTCGCGCTCGCCCGTCTGCTCGTCCTGCACAACCACCTTCGAGCCAAGACCTACTTTGTCGGCGGGAATCTGGGAGATGTCGATCTGCGAGAGCTTGCTCAGCCGCTGCCGCAACTGGCCGAGGCGCGCCTGCACGAACTGCTGGCGTTCGAGGGCGGCCTTGTACTCACTGTTCTCGCGCAGGTCACCCAGCTCGACGGCTTTGCGGATCTCTTGCGGAAGAGTGACGTTCAGCTCGTGCTGGAGACGCTCAGCCTCTGCGCCGAGTGTTTTTTTGAGTTCGTCGATCATGTAAAGCGAGCCTTTGTCGCGGGTCCGGCGCTACATCAAAAAAGAGCGCCCGACCGCAACTGGATGGTCGGGCGCCGTTATCCTCAAGCTATGGGGTCGGCGGGTAATCTCAAGGCGGGGCATGTTCAGCTCTCGCTGGCTCCGAACCCCGCCGGCTACCGATGTTGCGGAAGTTTGGAGTCGGTATGATCGATGTCCGCGGGCTGCGCCGACGATTTCTCGTACTCGCTCCTGAGCCTTCCCATCATCGACTCCCGTCTGTCGAACAACCGCTTGAGCTGACGCGGCTTATGCCTGGCGAAGGCGTACGATGTGAGCAGTGGCAGCGCGACAGTAGAGTCGAGATAACAGACTACTGCATCGGGCAGCCGGTCTGGATCAATTTTCCCCCAGCTCACAGCCTCCGCCGGGGTCGCGCCAGATAACCCGCCCGTGTCGGGACGCGCATCCGTGATCTGAAGGAAGAAGTCGTGCCCCTTCTCGTCGATGCCGAGGACTTCCTGAATCTGCGGCTCGGTCTGCAGCATGAAATTCTTCGGGCTGCCGCCGCCGAGTATCATCACACCGCTTTTCCCGCCCCCGCGCTTGGCGTCGAGAACGATCGATGCAGTTTCGTTGACGTCCGCGTTCGGATCGAGCACCAGTTCGTTGCCGTCGAGGGCCAGCGCGGCAATGTTCATCCCGATGGAGCTGTCGCCGGGTGACGAGGTATAGATCGGGACTCCCGACGAATACGCCGCGGAGAGCAGTGATTTCTGTCCGATGCCGAGAGCCTTCTCACGCTCGCGGACGTACTTGCCTGCCAGATTGTGAAACTCCGCGCTCGACATCGACCGCTGGAATTCTTTCCCGGTAATGATCTTCCTGAAGAATGCGTCCGTCGAAAGCAGTACATCGTAGTCGAAGAAGATGTCGTAGATGCGCACCACTCCTTCTTCCCGCAGCACGACGTCCGACTCCTGCGCGTTGCCGCGATGCATCGCCAGTCCGAGCCCGAAATGAGTGTCGTGATACAGATTGGCGCCGGTCGAAATGATCCAGTCGACGAAGCCACCTTCGATGAGCGGGATGAGCGCGGACATCCCGAGGCCCGCAGGCGTCAGTGCGCCCGTGATCGAGAGGCCGACCGTGACATCCGCCTCGAGCATTTTTTCCGTGAACAGCTGGCAAGCCTCGCGGAGACGGGCCGCGTTGTAGGCCAGATAAGTTCCTTCGATCAGGTCGGCTACGGTCTCCTTCCCATCGATGCGTCGGGGATCGATGCGCTGCCCCCTGAGAAATCGGCTGGCCTCGTGTGCGGTATGCTTGAGACCCTGCTTCTCGCGCTGCTCGGCTGCGAGCTTCTGTTGCGCCTTGGGCCCCGCGGCGGACGCCTTCCCATGGCGCGACGCTTTGAACCCTCCACGATCTCTCGCGGAGTTTCCTTCCCCGTTTTCCGCGTCCCGCTTCGCGCGTCCCGCCTCAGGCTTTCCCTTCGCGCTATGTTTTTTTGCCATCGCTCCTCGGTCCCGACCGCTCGATGTCCGTCGACCGCCGCCGCTCGTCGTATTGGTCGCCTCCCGTTTTACCCAGCGACTTGTAGGCCGAGATGATCGCCTGCGCGGCCTCGGCGGGATCGTCGGTGACAAGCATTAGGTCGAGATCGCCGTCGGAGATCTTGCCCTCGCTCAGCACACGTGCGTGCAGCCAGCGCAGCAACCCCGCCCAGTAGTAGCGTCCAAAAAGTATGACCGGGAACTTGTAGATCTTGCCGGTCTGGATCAGGGTGACCGCCTCGAAAAGCTCGTCGAGCGTGCCGAACCCGCCGGGAAATATTACAAAAGCCACCGAGTACTTGATGAACATCGTCTTGCGGACGAAGAAGTACTTGAAGTGGATGAGCGTGTCGACGTACGGGTTCGCGCCCTGCTCGAAGGGCAGCTCGATGTTGCAGCCAATAGAACGGCCGCCGCCCAGCTTGGCGCCCTTGTTACCGGCCTCCATGATGCCCGGTCCCGCGCCGGTGATTATCGCGAAGCCTGCCTCGGCCAACAGCCGCGCGGTCTCTACGGCCGCGTCGTAGTGCGGGTCATCCGGACCAATGCGCGCGGATCCGAATATCGTCACCGCTTTGTCGACTGACGCGAGCGTGTCGAAACCTTCTATGAACTCGCCCATGATCCGCATCACACGCCACGGATCCGTGCGGGTAAAGTCGACTTTAGGACCGGATTGTTGGAGGAGCTTTTCATCCTCGGTGATGGGAGCCGCGTCACGAATCGCGTCGTCCACCACCCGCGTTGCTCCCGACCTCCTCCCATCCTGTTGCGAAGGCGGCGTGCGCCCCGCCTTGAGATGGCCTTCTTCGGTCCGCTGTTTCAGTCCCTCCAGAGCCTTCTGCTCCGCGGACGCCATTACTTCCGGATTGAGCTTTTTGCCACCGGCGGTGCGTGCCTTCGTGGCACCCGCGCCACGGACGCGCTTCGACCCCGCTTCAGCTTTATCTTTTCTGTTCTTCATCGTTCGCCGCTGTCGCGGGCTCAGCTCTCTTTATCGGGAAAACTAAAGTTGCGTGCGTCTGCACAAAGCCCGCCAGGTGAAGGCGCGCAGGTTGTCATGATCATAGCAGACGGCGTGAGACCGGATGTTCTCGCTCGTCACATCGATTCGGGGCAGCTCCCCGCGCTTGCCGGTCTCCGCGATGAAGGAACGCTGACGACAATCACCTCCGTATTCCCGTCAGTGACCGGTCCGGCGTATGCGCCGTTCCTGATGGGACGATACCCGGGCAGTGTCGGCCTTCCTGGGCTGCGGTGGTACGACCGGTCGCATCGGATCGGCAGGATGTCGGGACACTCGAGAAGCTATGTCGGATCGCAGATGCGACTCGTTGATCGCGACATCGATCCGGCATCACCTACGATCTTCGAGCTCGCCAAACCAAGCCTTGGCGCGTTGAGCGTCATCAGTCGCGGACTGACGCGACCGAATCGAATTGGTCGCAGTCTCGGCTTCGTCGCGCGCGCGGGCGCCACTCATTTTCGTGGTAACGTGCGTGGTTGGCTCGCGATCGACCGCAGTGTCGGCGAAGAAGCGGCGTACCGGCTTCGAACGAGACGCACCCGATACGCTTTCGTCGCTCTCACCGGAATCGACAAGACATCGCACGCCGCAGGTCAGCATGCGCCGATTGTTGGTGATGCGCTGCGAATAGTCGACGACACGGTGGCGGAGATCCGACGCGACGCCGAACGTGATAGCCGGTGGAAAAAGCTGCACATCTGGGTGGGCAGCGATCATGGACATTCGGCCGTGCGTAAGCACGAAGACCTGGTCGCGCTGATCAGCGCCTGGGGCTACAGCACTCTGGCGCATCCGTTCGTGTTTCGCACATCTGCTGACGTCGCGGTGATGGTCAGCGGCAACGCGATGACCCACCTCTACGTGGAGTTGGCCGACCGATCGCGGGCTTTCTGGCCGTCGCTCTCCGGGAAGTGGGAGGACTTCGCTGCACGCCTTCTCGCTCGCCCCTCAGTCGACCTGCTGATTCTGCCCAGGAGTGCATCCAGCTGCGAGATTCGGAGCGGAGACCGAGGCTCCGCCACTCTCTCGTGGGCGGGGGCGAAGTACTCGTACATTCCCGTGACCGGCGACCCGCTCGGTCTCGGTCAGCTGAAGTCGATCGGGGATGCGGATGCCCACGATGCGACCCTGGCGAGCGATTATCCCGACGGCCTCGTGCAGATCGCGCATCTCGTTGCGTCGCCGCGGAGCGGCGACCTCATCCTCTCAGCCGCCAGAGACTGGGATTATCGAGCGCGATACGAGCCGATCCCGCACGTCTCATCGCACGGCGCGCTGCACCGGGAGCACATGCTGGTACCGTTGCTTCTCAATCGCAGGCCGCCTGGTTCGCCCCGGCGGACTGTAGATGTGATGCCGAGCGCGTTAACGGCACTCGGCATCACATCGCCAAAAACCCTCGATGGCGTTTCTTTTTTCTAGATCTGCTTACTGAACCGTAAGCGACCCGGTCATTCCCGGGTGGATCGTGCACTGAAAAGCGAACGTGCCGGCTGTGTTGAACTTGCGGCTGTGACTACTGGAGGCGAATGCCCCGATGTCGCCCGTTCCGTCGCCCGGTTGCGCGGCGGCCGCGCCAGCGGGGTTGTTCCAGGTGACGTTGTGATCGATGCTCAGATCGTTCTTGAAGGTCACGGTCGTGCCGACTGCAACTGTCAGGGTGGAAGGAGTCCACTTATTCGCCGCTGTCGCGCAGAATGTGTTGGCTGGGCAAATTCCACCGCCACCACCGCCACCGCCTCCTCCTCCACCACCGCCGGTACCCGTAGCATCGCCACCACCGCCACAGGAAGCAGCAATAAATCCGATTGTCAGGACAGCAATCAAACCAGATACCTTCCGCATCCTACCTCCTCGTCTAGCGAATATTCTGGTACCCCGCCGGCGTGCGTCGTTCGCCGCGGCCGCGCGGAGTCAAATAAGCGCCTTGAAAACGCCTCGCCAAGCTTCGTCCGGTAACAGTATAAGGAAGACACGCGAGATGCACTGGATCCCGGGTGAACGCCTGTTAGGGGTCTTAGTCCCTCATCGCGCAGGTGAATAGCCGCCAATCCTTTTCCGGAGCGGCCACCGCGGCTATGTAGTTGGGTCGGGGCGCGAAGAGCCGATGGGTTAGAGTAGTGCTGGACGCATCCTTCCCGCCTGTATTCCAGATGCCCTTCCCTTCCGCCTTCAGGCGCGCCTCGCGGACCACCCACGATTTCAGGAATGCCGAGTTTCGTTCGGACGCGGGGGTGTCAGCCAGCGTTCGCAGCTCGTCTTCCGACATGAAACGCTGGGCAACGTCGAGAAGCCTGCGCACGGGCCGCTCGTTTTCGACGTCGACTCCCACCGGCCGATCGGGTGAGAACGCGAACAATCCCAGCTCCGCGGAGTGCGAGATATTGAAGTGGATGTCGTCGCGATCGATGAGCACCGGCTTCCCCGAATGTCCATAGCTGAACTGAAGCCTCTCGGGCGCAGTTCCAGTGAATCCGGAGAGGAGCCTGCGTAGAATTCCCCGGGCGACTACGAACCGTCTCGCGGCCACGGGATTGAGCGCAGCAGCCCGATTTTTTTCATCCGCTGGAAGCACGCGCGCCAGCTCTTCGTAACGAGAGTCGTTCACGTCGAGAGGCGCTACCCACACCTGCACTTCCTCCGTCATGAGCTCAAGCGAGGTCAATTATCTGCACCTCGGCTTTCCCATTGGAGATCGTCAGAATGCCAACGCTTGGCAGCAGACTGAAGCGCCGTGCGCCCGCAGACCCCGGATTTACAAGGAGCCGGTTACCAAGACGCGTGACGAGTTGGCGGTGGGTATGGCCGTACACAACGACGTCCGCATCGTATTGCCCAGCCAATCTCTCAGGGGTTGGACTCCCAAGTTCATGACCGTGGCTCACGTGAATCCTCAGCCCATCGACTTCGATATCGATGCGGTCGGCAAGCATGGTGTCCCCGGGTTCATCGGTGTTGCCAAATACCGCTCTGGTGGGCGCGATCAGCTCCAGCTCGTCGAGAATCTTCGACCCTCCGACGTCACCGGCGTGGAGTATCATGCCCACCCCCTTCAGCGCCTCGTGAACACCCGGACGAATCAAGCCGTGTGTATCGGAGATGAGTCCAATAAGATGCGGTCCGGAATCTGGCATAGCTCATTCTATATATTAGGACGGACATGCCGTGGCTACGACTGGCGCTCCGTTTGGCGCTGCGGGCGTTACGCCGCCCGCGACTTGCACTCGATCTGATTCGGATCACCTGGCGCTTCAGATCCGCTTCGTGGTACCGGGAGTTTCCATTCCTGCCGCTGCCCGACCCGACGTATCTACGCTGGCGAATGTACACTGCTTATGGTGACTACGATGCAGTGCCGTCGGTCACTGACGTCGAGCGGTATGCGCGCTGGTCTGCCCGGCCAGGGATAGTCAACGAATGATCTCGGCGGTCGAGAGCGCGATGAGCATTGAAAGCCTAATCAAGGCGCAGGCGTACGGTTTGGGGTTCGATCTCGTTGGTATCACGTCGCTTGGGCCGGTCGGGACTGCGCCTGCGTTCGAGAAGTGGTTATCACAGGGATATTCCGGGGAGATGGGCTATCTGGCCCGAGGCGCCGAGAAGCGCCGCGATTCCAGGCTGCCGTTGCCGAACACCACCCACGCGATCGTGGTCGGGCTCAATTACGGCGGACGGGAGGCGGTGGGCCCAATCGCTCGATACGCGCGTGGCGACGACTACCACGACGTCATCACCGCCAAGCTCGACGACCTGCGCGCATGGTTGGAGTCGGAGATCGGTCGACCAGTCGCCAGCAAGCCGTACGTCGATACGGGCCCCATCCTCGAGCGCGATCTCGCGCGCCGCGCCGGCCTCGGATGGTTTGGCAAGAACACCAACCTCGTAAATCCGAAGCTCGGCTCGTTCTTTTTTATCGGGGCGTTGCTGGTGAATCTGGACCTGAAGGATGACGCCCCGTTCGAAGGCGACCGTTGCGGAACCTGCACCCGCTGTCTCGACGCGTGCCCCACCGACGCGTTCGTCGAGCATCGGGTTCTGGACGCTACGCGCTGCATCTCGTATCTCACCATCGAGAACAAAGACGGTATCCCCGAGCGCCTGAGACCCGCCGTCGGGGAAATGATTTACGGTTGCGACATCTGCCAGGATGTGTGCCCGTGGAACATCACGTTTTCACAGGACCTGCGCGAGGAAGCGTTGAAGTCTCGACCCATGTTCGTGGGCAGGACCGCGCGCGAGCAGGCGCTGGAGCTCCTGGTGATGGACGACGAAGCGTACCGCCGAAACTTCCGGGGTTCGCCAATGAAGCGCGCGAAGCGTACAGGCCTTTCCCGCAACGCAGCCGTCGTGCTCGGGAACGTAGGAGAGCCACGAGACGCTGCAGTGCTCGAAGCGAGTCGCCTGACGGCGGACGAGATGGTGGCGGAGCACATCGAGTGGGCGCTGGAGAAAATCGCCGCGCGGGCCGACGTTTAGCGAGAAAAACTTCCGCCACCGCTCAGCGCTTTTTTAGCCGACGCGCCTCGTATCAGGGACGAGGTCCTGGACCGCAGACCGCAAATACTGCGCGGCGTCGTTCTGGCGGGTTGGATCCCATTCCTCGGCGAGCTCCGCCAGATGAGCGCGCCGGGCTGACACGAGCCGATCGAGCACCTCGCAGCCGCTTCGTGTAAGCTCGGAATCCGTCTGCGAATTGGCGTGGGGCACCGTCATCAGGCCGCGACGGCGGAGCTCCTCCAATGCACCCTGAGCTCGCTCCACGGGAATACCGCGGCTGCGCGCCAGCTCGAACGGGGACTTGTTTGGCTCGCGCTCCACTTGCACGAGTAGCCACGCCGCCAGTGGGCTAAGAGTTTCCCCGGCGCGGGCGACTATGCGCTCGATGTGGGCGCGCTGAACGTCCCGGTCGGCGAGCGACGACAGCGTAGCGTAGAGATGAGCAGCTACGGAATCTTCGTCCGAAGGACGCGCGAAAGCCTCGCCCGCCTCATTGCCCGCATCGCGCGCGGAGGCGGCGACCGTAGCGCGCAGCGGCCGCTGCGGCATCAGCCACGTCAAAATGAATCCGACCGCGCACACGATGGCTGCGAAGAAAAACATGGTGGCGAGCGCTGCGGTGAACGCCTGCTCGTAGGACGCCCGCATCGCCGGCGGCAGCTGCTGCACGGCCTGAACGCTCATGCCTCGGCCGCCGGACGACGAAACTCCGGAGGGCACCAGCCGCGCCAGGTTCGAGGTGAGTCTGGCCGAGAAAACCGCGCCCAATATCGCTGTTCCGAGCGAGCCGCCAATCAACCGAAAGAGTGTGGCGCCGGATGTAGCAACACCTAGATCCGTGTAGTCGACCGCGTTCTGGACGGCGATGACCAGGACCTGCATCACCATACCGAGTCCGACGCCGAGAATGAGCATCAGCAGCGACGCGACCATCTCGCTCGTCTGCGGCGTGATCCGCGACAAGAGAAACAACCCTGCGGTCATTATCGCTGTGCCGATTATGGGAAAAATCTTGTAGTGGCCTGTCCGGCTGATCAGCTGGCCCGATCCGATCGAGGTGACGAGCATGCCGCCCATCATGGGGATCATTTCCATCCCCGAGCCGGTCGGACTGACCGCCTTCACCACCTGGAGGAAGAGTGGGAAGTAAGTCACCGAGCCGAACAGGGCGAAGCCGACTATGAGGCCGACCATCGACGTGATGACAAAGGTCTGCTGGCGGAACAGTCGCAGGGGAAGCACGGGTTCGGCCGCACTGCGCTCTACAAAGAGGAACGTCGCCAACGCGATCACGGAGACCGCGATGAGGCTCATCATCATCGGTGAAGACCACGGATACGCTGTGCCCCCGAGATCGGCGACCAGAGTAATACAGCTAAGCATCACAGCGAGAAGCGCCGCGCCGGCGTAATCGATGGAACGCACCGCGCGATGTGGCAGTGACGGAAGCGTTGCGGCCAGCACCGCCAGCGCGCCGATGCCCACCGGCAGATTGATGTAGAAGATCCAGCGCCACGACAAATGCGTCGTGAAGTATCCGCCGAGCAGTGGTCCGGCGATGCTCGAGAGACCGAACACCGCGCCGAAGATTCCCTGATAGCGCCCCCGTTCGCGGGGCGGGACGATATCTCCGACCACAGCTTGCGTCGTGACGACGAGCCCTCCGCCACCCAAGCCCTGAATCGCGCGGAAAAGAATGAGCTGAGTCATGTTCTGACTCAGTCCGCACAATGCCGAGCCGACGAGAAACAGCACGATCGCGGATTGCAGCACGATCTTTCGTCCGTAGAGATCGCCCAGTTTTCCGTAGATGGGCGTGACGATGGTCTGGGCGAGTAGATATCCCGTTACGACCCAGGCGAGGTGCTCGAGACCACCGAGCTCGCTGACAATAGTCGGCAACGCGGTGGACACGATGGTCGAGTCGAGTGCCGCCAGCAGCATGGCGAGCACCAAGCCGCTGAAGGCGATCAGGATCTGGCGGTGTCCCAGCGCGGCTGGGGCGTCCGCGACCGGCGCCGAGCCGGATTCAGTCATCTATCTGCATCGGCCTCTGGTATCCGTGGCTGGGCACAAACGCAGCCGGCCTGACGCAGACCTTTCGGGAGTCCTGGAGTTTAGTCCGGCCTCTCGGTGCCCAGGATTTTTAGCGCGACACACGCCGCGCCAAAACCGTTATCGATGTTCACAACAGCGACACCGGGGCTGCAGCTTGCCAGCATCGTGTTGAGAGCAACGAGCCCACCTTGGGCAACGCCCGTGCCGACAGATGTCGGAACGCCGATTACCGGGGCGCGCAAAAGACCGGCGACCACCGCCGGTAAAGCTCCGTCCATGCCGGCGACGACAATGCAGGCGCGCGCGACAGCAAGCTCCGGCAATATGGACTGAAGCCGATGAATGCCCGCCACACCAACGTCGAAATGTGTTTCTGTCGGAATTCCCATCGCTTCGAGAGTGGTCACCGCCTCCAGCGCCACAGGAATATCCGCCGTTCCGGCGGTGATGACCGGGACTGCAGGAATGTTTCTCCTGGCGCGTGGGTTACGCACAGCCATGCGCGCTTCCGCGTGAATGGTCGCAACATCGCGCAAGACATTCATCTGTTCTTCACTGAGCCGAGACGCGATTCGTAGTTCGTCGGTTCCGTCAAAGAGTTCGCGCAGGTGCGCGGCGGTTTTCCCCGGGCCGAACACGACCTCGGGGACGCCCGTGCGTGACTCGCGATCCTTGTCCCACCGGATCTGCCTCATGAAGTCACCAGCGGAAGGGAGACGCTGCCGCTCTGCAGGCCACCGAGGTCGAGAGCGACGAATCTGAAGCCGGCTTTTCGGCACGCGCGCCTGAGATCACCGCGAAGCGGATCGCTGGTGACCCGCTCGAACATCTCCGGCGCAACCTCGATTCGTACGACCGATTCGTGCCAGCGAGCACGGGCTGGCCAGACGTCGTGATCGCGGAGAAACGCCTCGACGGTTTCGATCTGCCGCAACTTTTCCGGATCCACCTCGGTGCCGACGGGAACTCTGCTGGCGAGACACGGCGCCGCCGGCTTCTCGGCGTTCGACAGATTCCACCGGCGCGCCAGAGCGCGCACATCTTCCTTGCCGAAGCCGGCATCTACGAGAGGAGCAACGACCCCGCGCTCCATTGCCGCCTGCAGGCCGGGACGATGCTCGCCAAGATCGCCGGTGTGAGTGCCAACGAATATGACTTCCTGCGAGCTGCGGGTCGCTGCGAGAGCGAGCACCGTATCGTACAGCGCACTCTTGCAGTAGTAGCACCGGTCGCCTGCATTTGCGCGATATCCCGCGAGGTCCATTTCGTTCGTCTCTACTTCCTCCACTCGCGCACCAATCTCGCTGGCCACGCGGTGTGCATCG
>DATBXT010000283.1:0-10417 GCA_036514115.1 Gemmatimonadaceae bacterium | reverse complement strand
CGATACGGTGGAGCTTGCGGAAGAAGAAACCCAGGTTCAGCTGCAGGCGGCCGTTGCCACCGGAGCGAGCGCCGCGCGAAGGATGTCCAGCCAGCCGAATATGCAGACAGCGCAGCGCGCGACCGGCAAGGTCAGTTCATCCAACGCCGACGCTTCCGCACCGCCGCCGGCACCACCCGCAGCGGCGCCGACACCGGCGCCAAGTGTGAACAGAATCACCTGGACGGATTCAGCGGGCCGAGTGGTGAAGCTCTCCGGGCGGCACACTCCAGCGGAGCTCGAGCAGATCAGGCGCAGAATCGAACTGCTGCGCGAGGCTTCGCGCGCGGACTCGGTAAAGAAAAACCGGTAAGTTGTCGCCGCTGAACGGCGACAGCCTGCAGCTTACGGGCTCTTCGATTCCTGCAGCGCCATGCCCATGGAGTGATAGCCCTTGTCGACATAGATCACCGTTCCGGTGATTCCGGCCGCCAAGGGACTCGAAAGAAATGCCGCCACATTTCCAACTTCTTCCGCCTGGAGCGGATTGGTGAGCGGCGAATTCTCGGCGCAGTACTCCACCATCTTCTCGATGATGCCGATGGCACTCGCTGCGCGTGACGCGAGCGGACCGGCGGAGATCGTGTTGACGCGCACACCGAATTTGCGCCCGGCCTCGAAAGCGAGCACGCGGGTGTCGCTCTCCAGTGCTGCCTTGGCTGACGACATCCCGCCGCCGTAGCCGGGGATGACACGCTCGCTTGCCATATAGGTGAGCGAAAGGAAAGACCCGCCGCTCCGCA
Organism: Gemmatimonadaceae bacterium; assembly: GCA_036514115.1. GTDB lineage: Bacteria > Gemmatimonadota > Gemmatimonadetes > Gemmatimonadales > Gemmatimonadaceae > UBA4720. The sequence goes on along the minus strand of DATBXT010000283.1, from coordinate 9,635 downwards.
TCAACGGTGCGAGGCGAGCGACCATCGAGGTCAGCGAATATGCACTGACGCTCAACGCCGTCAGATAGCCCGCGCGACTGGTCTCCAGGAGTGGCTTCTTCACTTCCGGGCCGTTGGCCAGCGAGTGGATGACGATGTCGAGCGAGTTCTTCCCGAACTCGGACTCAATGCTCTTTACCAGACCATCGATGCTGAAATCACCGGTATCCTTGTAGCGCTTGTTGCCGCGAATGTCCTCTGGAGCGTCGGTCAGGGTGTCGAAGGACGCATCGAGGGGGTAAATCTTCTCGAACTGAAGCAGCTGTCCGTTCGACAATTTCCGCGAGGAGTCCATCTTCCCCCGCTCCATCAGATTCATGAAGATGTTGAGAGCCGGGGGCCAGGTTCCGACGGACACGCTCGCTCCAGCTTCCGCCAGCGCCTTGGCGATGGCGAACCCGAAGCCCGCGTCATCAGCGACGCCGGCGACCAGCGCGCGCTTGCCGGTAAGGTCGATGTTCAGCATTGGATTGATATCGCCGTTAAGATCGGGATTTACAAGGGGGTAAGAGTCTTGCATTCGGTGAACAATCTTCATCCGTTGAACCCTAGCCGGAGACTTCCGTTGTACCGCAAGCCGCTTCACGCTGCTCTTCTATTGTTGCTGGTTGCGACCACCGCGAATGCACAGGTCCAGGACACCATCAACAAGAAGACGCCGCTATTCACTGGAAAGGACGCGCTCCTCATCGGTGTGTTCGCAGTCGGCACAGCCGCCGTCGCTCCGATCGATATGCAGATCGCGTCGCGCCTGCAGGATTCCGCAACGCAAGCCAACAGATTCCTGCACACCGCGGCGACCGGATTTCGTCTTCTCGGCGATCCCGGCTCGATTGTGACGGGATCGGTCATATACCTGGCCGGCAGGGTTGGTGGCAATGCGAGGGTGCAGTCGCTCGGCTTGCACAGCGTCGAATCGATTGTGTTCGCCGACATTCTGTCCGGAGTAATCAAGTATGCCGCCGGCCGACAGCGCCCATTTGTCGACATCAAGAATCCGCATAGCTTCCAGTTCGGGCGGGGCTTGTCGGACGATAAGTACAGGTCATTTCCATCCGGCCACACTACTACTGCCTTCGCATTCGCTTCGACCGTAACACGGGAGTCGCAATTCTTTTGGCCACACGCGGGTTTTCTGGTCGGGACGATCTTCTACGGCGGCGCGAGCCTGGTCGGCATCTCGCGGATCTACAACAACATGCACTGGGCGAGCGATGTGATGGCGGGTGCCGCCATCGGCACCATCATGGGCCTGCATGTTGTGAAGTACACGCACTCGCACCCCGACAACGCCATCGACAAGCTCATAAAGCCGAAGAAATCGCAAATCCAAGTCAATCCGGTCCTCTTTTCGATCAAGTTCTGATTCGTGGCCTTAGCCCCGGGGCGGGCAACAATTGCCGCTGAACGGAATCTTCATTCTCGCGGAGCTGCCTGAGGAAATCGCCGGCCGCATTCGCGCGATAAACGAGCGGTACGATCAGAAGCTGGCGCGATACAGACCGCCGCACATTACGCTGACGGGCTCTTCCGGCGCAGGTCCCATCCCGCCGTCAGTAGACATCGAAGAGATGCGCCTGAAGCTGGAACCGATAACCGATTCAACGGCGCCGATCACACTGTCGTTCGGTCCGGCCCAACGCTTCATGCAGACAAACATTCTTGTGCTGCCCATCGATCCACACGGGGCCATAAGGATACTGCACGATCGCTTGGTAACGAGCGGCCTGCCATTCACGAGGGCGCGGTACACTTTTAGCCCTCATGCGACGCTGAGTCTGTACCCAACGCTGGATGCAAAGTCGATTCGTGAGTTGCTTGAAACCCGCATGCCTGAGCCATTCGTGATAAGCGCAATACAGCTTTATCACACGCGTGATCCACAACCTTCGAGAAAACTTCTCGATCTTCCGCTTACCGGTGGATCCCCGAAAGCTTGAAGTAGCGTGGCGCGCCTTCTGGATGCGGCTTCTGGGTCGGATGCTTCCCGGACCGCAGGAAGTAGCTTTGCCACCTCCGTCGAATTCGGACCGCGTGCTCTTTCTGCGCTACGAGCGGATTGGCGACATGATCATGGCCACATCCGTGATCCGAAACATTGCTTCCGCGCTGCCGGGCAAAAAAGTCGATGTGCTGGCGACGCCCACTACAGCGCCAGTGCTCGAAGGAAACCCATACGTCGGTCAGGTGCTGACCCTGGACAGGAAATCGTTTCGGAGCTACGGCGATCTGATGAGGCGCCTCAGACGTGAGCGATATACTGTGATGGTGGATGGCAGGATCAACAACCCGTTGATCTTCACCTCGACACCGCTGCTGATGTACGCGGGTCGGGCACCGTTCAGAGTGGGTGCGCGTGGCGACGCCGAGCCCCGCATCTATAACGTCCGGGTGCCAGAGTGGAACCGCGTCGATCACTACATGGAAGGGTCGAAGCATCTCGCGGTTCCGTTCGGCGTCGATCCGGCGGCACTCGACTGGCAGCCGGAGATTTTTCTCTCAGACGACGAAAGCGCGCGCGCCGAATCGAAATGGAAGGAAGCCGCGCAGATGGCGGGTGCGGGCGACGCGAGCACCGCGCCTGGATCGAAACGACTGCTCGTCAATCTCTCCGCTTCCGAGCCGAAGCGGCGCTGGCCCGACGGGAAATTCGTCGCAACGCTGCAGGGCGCGCGAAAGCGGTGGCCAAAGATGCCGATGATCGTCATCGGATTGCCCGCAGAATGGGAAAGCGTGAGCAAAGTAGCGAGCGAGGTGAACGCGCTGCCGGTTGAGACACCGTTGTTGCGAGACGCATTTGCGCTGGTCGGAACTTCCGACGTGGTCTTCACGCCCGACACGAGCATCTCGCACGCAGCGTCCGCGTTCAGAAAACCTTCGCTGGTCCTGCTTAAGCGCGAGCACAAACCGTACGCTCCGTGGAATACACCGGGCGAGATCATCTCCTGGGGCGAAGATCAGATCCAGCAGCTGCCCCACGAGCGGGTCCGCGAGGCTCTCGAACGCGTGTTAATGGCTTTCGGGGTTTAACCGTCGGACACTCAGGTCGTCTAACGGGGTATAGACGTTCACCCCATTCGGTGGCTTCCCTTGATCCCTAAGCTTTGGCCGCAAGTCGGGCTCCTCGCAATCGCAACCATTGCGACGTCGAGCCAAGCATTCGCGCAACACACCCATGACCACTCGGATTCCACTGCGACCGCATCAGCGGCGACGCATAGCATGGCTGGAATGGACATGAGCTCACCGAACAACGACTGGATGATGGCGGCGATGGCCAGTCACATGGCCTACTCCAGCGCTCGCTCTTTGACCATGGCCGATTCGGCTCGCTCGGCGAAGATCGTAAACGATCTGCGGCAGGCGATTGCGAAATACCAGGACGTGAAGGTGGCGGAGGCAGACGGTTACAAGATGTTCGCCCCGCAGTTGAAGAATCAGCCACAGTACCATTTCACCAAGAGCTGGAACGCAATCCGCAATCAGTTCGGGTTCGACCCGACGCGACCGACGTCGCTTCTATATAAAAAAGATGCACAGGGGCAGATGCATCTTATCGGCGCGATGTACACCGCTTCGAAGCGGACGTCCGAGGACGAGCTGAATGATCGCATCCCACTCAGCGTCGCGCGTTGGCACCGTCACGTGAACTGGTGCGTCCCCGCGCGCAGCGCAAAGGATCGCTGGTACGAAACCAGGGATGGACGACCGGTCTTCGGTCCGCTCGGCGTCGCCACCAAAGAAGAGTGTAAGGCAGTCGATGGTCGTTTCATTCCGCAGGCGTTCGGCTGGATGGTGCACGTCAACACTTTTGCGGGAAATGATCTCAAGTCCATCTGGCACGACGACCACATGGACCACGCGGACACGATGCTCGGAGAGCCGAAGCGGCCGGACTAGTTCCGGCCTTCGCTACTTGATCACTCGTTCGAAAGCGAATCCGCTTCCGAAAACGAAAACCCAGCCGGCCGGCTCGACATCGTTCTTGAAGCGTCGCGCCAAATCGAGTCGGAAGGCGCCCGCGATTGACGGCAGACGAATGGACCCGACGCGAAGTCCGGCACCAAGGTCGGTTCCGGTGCGGTGCGGTGACCCATCATACCAGGCGCCGCCATAATCCACAAAACCGGCCAGTGCCGCGCTCGCCAGATGCTTGATGTCCGGCCACATCACCCATTTGTACTCGGCCATCGTCACGAAACTTCGGTCGCCGGTAAAGGCGTGATCAGGAAATGCTCTTGGACCGCGGTTCAATCCAAGGTCGAACACATCGCTCGGCACCGGATTCCTGGACCAGCCCGCATCCGCATGCAGAACGAGGGAGTGGTGCGGTCGGGGCGCGAGAAAACTGGTGACATCGACAGTCACAGTTCCAGAGTCGAGACCTCCGGAAAAGAGCGATGTGCCTTCGCTCTGGAAGGTGACGAATCCATGGCCGAGCTTGATGCCGCTGCGTACGTTGAAAAAAGGACCGGCGCCGTTGTGCGAATAGCCCCATTGCTCGGGGGCGAGACTCACTCCGAGCCGCATCGTCGAGCTGAGGTCGATGTCTTCGTCAGGCCCGAGGTTTCGGTAGTGCTGGACGACGGCGTAGTCAGCCCGGTTCCATTCCCCGTAACCAAAGAGTGCGGCGCTGATTGTCTTGCCGATGGTGGTGGCGACAGAGACAGGGACGAAATCGTCACGGCGGTACTGGCCATCAAGCGACAGCCGCAAATATCCCTTGTCGCCCGCATAAACCGCCCGCGACACGCTGCCGCGGCCGATCGAGTAATGGCGCTTCAACGTGTCGCTGGCCGTATGCTCGCCGTTGAAATACTGGAGCACGTCTCCATTGAATGTCTCACCGGTAAGGAAAGCCGCGTTCCGGGCCGACAGCGAGAAAAAGGGGAACGCGACGGCCGCGCTGTCGTGGTTCCCGTCGGAGAAATTCTCCAGCACCCCAGCCAGTGTCACGGTATTGCCGATGATCCGCGGAGCAGAAACGGCCAGTTTTTTTATCGTGCGGTCTGTCTCGTGGCGGTAGCTGACAAGCAAGCCGACCAGCCTGCCGAGGAGGTTGTCCTCCCTGACGCCGAAACCCCAGACCGCCTGGCTGCCGGCGCTCTTGTAATTGATGAACGGTTTGGTGGACCACGCATCCTTGGTGTGAATCCTGAACACCAGGCCGGCGTCGCCAATGGTGTCCACCGAGACGGTGCCGAACACACCCAGCTTTCGCAGATTGCGCACGGTCTCCGCTGCGGCGTCCGAGTCGTACGGCTCGCCGGGCAGGAGAAGCGATTCACGTCTAATGACGCTTTCGTGGGTGAGAATGTGAAGCTTGTTGGCACCACGCGCGTACCACGCGGCGGCCTCCGTCGTGTCAAAGACATCGCTGCGGTGCGTCTCGACCCGCAGAATGAGGTTTTCACGGGGTGCAGCCGGCATCGGCTGCGCGATTCCGCGCGCGGCGAATCCAAGCAGGGCGAGGACAACGATTCTCATATAAGCCGGCGTAGCCAGCGTGCCATGTCGTGTTTGAACTTCGACACGGGCGGCTGCTCACGATCGAGATCGGCCTGGGTGTCGAGCCAGGTGGCGCGCGCGACCAGATAGACGTAGTCCGCGATTCCCGCCAACGCAGCGTCACCGGAAATAACGGCGAGCACTTCGCCGTTCTCCATAAGTGATCGATCGTCCTGGTTCTGCGAGCCGAGGCTGAGGTAGATCGCTTGAGCGTCGGCCTGAGCCGGACTGCGCGCTCTCAGGAACGGCGCGATCGGTGCGAGCTGCGCAAATGAGTTCGGACGATTGGCGAAGGATGCCGAGTCGGTGGGCAGTTTCTCAATGGACTCGGCGCGTTCCGCCATACGCGCGCGCAGAGTCAGTAGAAGGATCTGACTCCACGCGGGGAGTGGTAGGACCTGCTCGACGAACGCGCGCGATGCGTAAAACTGACTCTTCAGGTGCAGCTTCGGGCGTACGGTGGTGTCGTTTCCAGCGGACCCGTTTTGGGGAACATCGCCGACGGCCTTCATGAGACGGTCGGTGTCCTCCATGAAATCGTACAGCGCTGGCTGGAACGGAAATACGTCCCGAATAAATCGGTTTCGTTTCAGTCCAGCGCTGAACTCACGGACACGCGCCTCGAAGTCCCGCGTTCCAACTTCACCTTCATACAACCCGACGTGCATCGCACCGCCGGCGGCCGTGATCTGCGCGCGGAGAATGGTGGCGACGGAGATCAGCGCGGAGAAAATGTCGTACTGCAGGGAGAACTGCGGCCACGATCCCCGCCCGAATGGGGCGTTGTCCAGTCCTGGTCCGATCGCGAAGACCTGGCAGCCGCGTAGTGATGCGCCGATGAGCATCGACCCCCAGGCGAAACTGCTCCATTGCGAATCGGGAACGACAATGCGGGTGCCGGGTGGCATCAAAGTGTAGAGTATGGCCTTGGCGACACTCCCGGCTTTGTCATCGTAACCGGTCCTGCTGTTGACGGGCATGACGCGTCCGATCCAGCCCGCGCGAACGAGCGAGTCGACTTTTTCGTCGTAGTCGGACGCAATTGGACGCGGGCGCAGAGCGAGTGGGATCTGGTCGGGTTTGAAGCCCTGCGCGCCGAGCAATTCGCGCGCATACTGTTTGAGTGGCAGAATGGCGGCGCCGCGGACTTCCAGGCTCCTGTCTTCCCAGGCTCCTTCCGCGTACTGCTCACCGACGCCTTCGCCGGTGAAGAGTGCGCCCCCGCGGGCCGGATCTTCTTCGGTGATGTCGAAGAAGGCGATCTTGCGGTGGTCGCGCAGAAAATCATCTCCCAGTGCGAGCGTAAGGTCTCTGGCACGGAGGCGTCCAGGGAAAGACGGATCACCCGGGTTGGTGATGCTGACGTGGACACTGACAAGATTTCTCAGCCAGTCATGGCCACGCTTAGCTGCTTCGGCCTGTAGCCTGGGTGACGCCGCCACGGCCGCGCGCAACTCCTGAACGGCTGCTTTCGTCCGCTGGTCGACCGCTGTCGCCTTCGGTCCGAAGTGGAGATCGCGAGTGAGCGGATCCTCGAGCAGCTCGAGCCAGAAGCGACCATTCGCCATCTCGTAGAACCACTGATCGAGGAAAATCATGAACGTCGGAATGTGGCCGGTCCTGTCGAACTCACGCACCGCACGCGTAAGTGCGAAGAGGTATCCATTGTTGACGACGTAGGCGCTGATCGTGTCGGGCTGGTTGGCGTTGGGCCCGCCCTGGATATCGTGGATCCATAGCACGTGGTAGTCGCGCGTCCGCCGGATCGTTCGAATGAGGTGCGCAGGGAAGCGCTCGCTGGCCAGATAGGTGACCGCATTGCCTCGACTGAACGGCTCGGCCAGCATCTTTTCGATGATGCCGTCGATCTGCGATTGCGTCTGATGATCCTGTTCGCGCAGGCCGAGTTGCAGAGGGATCCAGACCAGGCGGCTGTCGTGCCAACGGTCGTGCTCAGCGGCGAAGGTGGCTTTGACTATTTCCGTGAACTGGACGTAGGTGCCGACGACATCGGCGCGTCTGTTGGCGGGAACGAGAGGCGAGCCGGCGACCCAGGCGGTGAACGAATCCACCGAAGCATCGATGTAAATCTGCAGAATGTCGTCGGCTCTGAACCAGCCGAAGCGGCGATCGGAGCGAAGCAGAACCTGCTCGAAGAGAGTGCGTCGAGCATGCGCCGTCACCGAATCGGCGTCAGGGGCGCGGACCTCCGCCCCGAGTGCCGTTGCGAAGGCGAGGCCCATCTGGCGATGGTAGTTCTCAACTTCGGCGTTGTACGTATGTCCTTCAGGGAAATCCGTGTCTCGTGCTTCCATCGACCGCCGCGCCATTACGACTTTTTCGGTGAATTCCGATTTTGTGCGCGCGTTGGTGAGCGGTGTGGTGAGCCAGTCGATTCTAAGCGCCGAGACTCGCGCGCGCGTAAGGATCGCGGCCATGTCCGCGGTCGGGGCGGGACGTTCGATCGGCGTGCGCGGTGAAGGCTTCGCTCCGGACGGTTGGCGGGGAACGCTGTAAGCAAAGTGCGCCGGTCGCGTCTTTCCCGCCCAGGGCTGAAAGAGCGGAATGGTGAGACCGAAGTAATAAGAGTGATGACGACCGGGAAGCCACTCGAGCCGAAGCTGACTCCCGGTTCGAAAGAACCCACCACGAAGAACCGGGTCCTCGAAGCGCATGATGAAGTCGTGAGTCCCATCGCGGAACGAAAAGTCCTCTCCGAGTGCGAGTCGTAGAGCGCGAATGGTGAGCAAGGCTCGCATTCCACCGTCGCCTTCTCCCGCCATTTTCCCGGCGTAGCCCTCGACGGCGTAACCGAGCATCCCTGCGGATGGTTGCTTGAGATCGCGATAGACTCCGAGAAGCGCTTCGCCGGCGACTTCAGCTTGTTGAGTGCGTCGGTCCGACCCAACCAATCCACCGGCGTACCAGTGGTAGCGAGTGGGAAATCCCATCGACGTGATGGCGGCCAGGGAATCCGGAGGTGCCTGGGTCTGTCCCACGGCGATACCGGGTCCGGCGATAGTCAGGAAGAGAATGCCACGCGCAACGCGCGTGGCAGCTGGAGCCATCACTTTGAACGCAGCCCGGTAGGGTATGGTCCACAATGCCCGGCGGCGCGGTCAGTGAACCATTGCACTTTGGGGCAGTACTGAGCCGCTGGTGCGATAAATTTCCCGGATGCCTCCTCAATTCATCTACGTAATGAAGGATCTGCGCAAAGTCGTCCCGCCATCGCGGGAGATTCTGCGCGGTATCTGGTTGTCTTTTTATCCGGGCGCCAAGATTGGCGTGCTCGGCGCGAATGGCGCGGGCAAATCATCCCTGCTCCGCATCATGGCCGGCGTCGATCACGATTTTCAGGGCGAAGCGTGGGCGCACGAAGGCACGCGCATCGGCTACCTGTCGCAGGAACCACAACTCGATGCGTCGAAGAACGTTCAGGAAAACGTTGAAGACGCGGTCAAGCCCGTTAAAGACCTGCTGAAAAAGTTCGAGGACATCTCCAACAAATTCGCTGAGCCGATGTCGGACGACGAAATGACGAAGCTGCTCGATCAGCAGGCGCGAGTTCAGGAGAAGATCGACGCCATCAACGCGTGGGACATCGATCGCAAGATCGAGATCGCCATGGATGCCTTGCGACTCCCTGCGGCCGACGCCGATGTGAGCAAGCTGTCGGGCGGTGAACGGCGCCGGGTAGCGTTATGCAGGACGCTGCTGGAAGAGCCTGACATGCTGCTGCTCGACGAGCCTACCAACCATCTCGACGCCGAATCCGTCGCGTGGCTGGAGAGGTATCTCGCTGAGTTTCCCGGAACGGTGGTGGCCGTCACGCACGACCGGTACTTCCTGGACAACGTCGCGGGCTGGATTCTCGAGCTGGATCGTGGGGCGGGGATTCCGTACGAAGGGAACTACACGTCATGGCTGGAACAGAAACGGACGCGTCTCGCGCAGGAAGAGAAGCAGGCTTCGGCGCGCCAGCGCACGCTGGAGCGCGAGCTGGAGTGGGTGAGGATGTCACCGCGCGCGCGTCAAACCAAGAGCAAAGCGCGCATCCAGAAGTACGAAGAGCTGGCAACCGCCGC
>DATBXT010000282.1:0-7960 GCA_036514115.1 Gemmatimonadaceae bacterium | reverse complement strand
CGAAGGGAAGAGAACTGTGCGTGATCCGCTGGCGGCGTCGTATCGAACGATGTCGCGACCCGAGGCGGTCGCCTTCGCCGGCTCGAGCATTGTGTAGGTGGAATCGTCGAGCCACCGCGCGCCCCCGAAATAGTCGCCATCGAACTCGGATGAACCAAAGATTCGATCGACGGTAAGGAGGGAGGAGTCCGTTACGGTCTGCTGCGCGCCGGTGCGCATTGGCGCGATTGCACCGAGGATGAACGGTACAAGCAGGATCGAGCTGGTCGGCCGAGGCATCCTGGTCCTCCGAGGGGATTGATCGACAAACAGTCAGGCTTAGCCTGAACTAAGGACGACGCCTAGGCCTTACACTGCCCTGACGGCATCGCTACGGCCTGGCCTGTCGCCGTCGGTGCGCCAAACGCCGGCGAGCCATCGGGCTGCCACGTGAACTTCTGGGTGCGAATCGCCCGGTTCCAACCGGGCGCGGGATCCTTCTTCGAGTGGTACATGATCCAGTCTTCGCTGCCATCCGGAGAAACCGTGAAGCTGGCGTGGCCGACACCGTACACGTCGGTGGTGCCTGAAAAGACCGGCCCAACCTTGACGTAACTGCCCGGGTTCAGTGGATCAGCTGTCGACGACGTCATTCGCAGCTCGCCGAGCTGGTAGGACGGCAGCCACGAATCGTTGGTCGAGTAAATGATGAAAATATTGCCGTTGTGCTCGAGAAATTCCGGTCCCTCCTCGAGGGGCAGCTCCGGCCCGCTCTCCCAGCTCTGATCAGGTGATGCCAGCTTCACCCGGCTCGTAGATATACTGGTCGGACTCGACATCCTCGCGATGTAGAGATTCTGCGGAGTCTTATCAGTCGTCGAGTTTTGAGCCCATCCCGACCACACGGCGTACAGCTGCCCGTTGATCGAGTGCACGGTAAGATCGATTGCCCAGACGTTGTTGGTCCCGCCCTGGATATCGTCTCCCGTGTACAGCATTCCGCGATCGGTATAGCCGCCTTGCGGATCGTCGATGTTCGATTCGAGCACACCTGCGTGCTGCGAAGTGAACGGAGCGTCTTGTCCGTCAGGATGACGTTGACCGCCCGCGTAATAGATGTACCAGCGGTTCCCGATGTGATGTAGCTCCGGCGCCCAGACGTTGGTCTCGTTCCACCCCGACGCCGGCGCCGTCCAAACCTTCACCGGGTTCTGCTTTGGCGCCGTGAGCGCCCCTGACCGATACACATAGATGCCGTTGTCACGCGACTCTACGTAGTAATACGAACCCCCGCTCCGTATCACCCACGGGTCAGCTCCGTCGTCGATCGGATTTTTGAAAACGCAGGTAGCGGGCGGCGCGACGGTGCCATTCGACGCCGCGTTTGAGCATGCGACGACGAGAACCAGCAGCAATGCCCGGGGGAATTTGGGGAGTTTCATATGCGGGAGTAGAGGATCGAGGCCCTAGGACCAAGTGCATCTATGATTGCGGACTGATCGAGGACCGTGGACAAAAGGCCGAAGCGCAGGAATGAGGACATGGTCCTCACCGATCCTCGATCCTGTTTGTCCGCCCTTTGTCCCCGATCCTCACTTAGTCAGCAATCAGCAATGCACTAGGTCCTCGGCCCTCAGTCAGTCCAGGGTTACCACCCCGGATTCTGTTGCATGTTCGGATTCAGATCGATCTCATTCTGCGGAATCGGCAACAGCACCTTGAACGCCGGGAAGCCATTGAACTCCGGATCGTGACTCGCCAGTGACGGCGCCAGCATGTCATGCCGAGCGAGATCGAGCCAACGCGACTGCTCGAGTCCGAGCTCCATCAGGCGCTCGTGCAGAATGTAATCGCGCATGGTCGCCTGACTCATTCCGGCGGGAACGGTGCCCGCGCCCGCTCTCGTCCTGACGCGCTGAATCAGGGGAACGGCGGCGGCTGTCTGGCCGCTCTCGTTCAGCGCCTCGGCGTACATCAGGAGAACGTCGGCGAACCGAATGACCCGATAATTGATCGGGTTGTCCCAGTTCTGATCTGCGATGACGTAATACTCTCCCCACTTCTTCCAGTAGACTGCGGTACTCGTCGCGCCGTAGCGCGTGGTGTACGGTGTTCCGTACACATCCTCCCCACCCGGCTTGTTCCAAAACAGCGTCGCATCGAGGCGCGGATCGTACACCAGCCTGTTCGTCGGGTCCGGAAAGAACTGATCGAAATACCACTGCGTCGGTAAACCGTCGCAGTAACTCGGATCCACCCCCGTCGCTCCTTTGCAGGCGCCAACCATGCGCGGGATGTTCAGTCCGGCAACACCCTGCGACAGCTGCGATTCGTCGGCGAACTGGACCTCGAAGACCGACTCGACGTTGTTCTCGAACTTGTCGGTGAAGTTGTCGGCGTAGTTCGGCATCAGGTTGTACTGCGGCATCGCCACGACCTGCGCCAGAGTCGTCGCCGCCTGCTGCCATTTGCGCTGTTGAAGCTGCGCTTTGCCCAGCATTGCGAGCGCCGCGCCCTTGGTGGCGCGGCCCACGTCAGTTGACGCGTACGATGTCGGCAGAACGGCCGCAGCGTCCGTCAGGTCCGTTTCGATCTGCGCATAAATCTCGGCTGGTGTCGCATTCGGCGGACGGTCCGTCGGCGCCGGCGGTGCCAGTATCAGCGGCACGTTTCCGTACAGGTTGACCAGGTTGAAGTAGAGGAGCGCGCGCAGGAACTTGGCTTCGCCAACGATGCGTGAGCGCAGCGCGGCGTCCATGTTGATGTTCGGTACATAGGTGATTACCTGGTTGGCGCGGAAGATCGTCCAGTAGTGGTGCCACCAGATCTCCCTGCTCGGCTCGAAATTGTAGTCACCCTGATCGAAGTGGTTCCAATTGCGAAGCTCCGTCCACGGACTGAGGCTCATGCCCTCATCGGACCGAATGTCGTACGCGAAAGCGAGCCACCGCTGATACGTGCCGCGCTGCTCGAGTCCGCTGTAGGTCGCGTTTATTCCCGAAATCGCGTCGGCTTGGGTCTTCCAGAAATTCGCGGTGTCGGGGGCGTTTGGATTGGTGATGTTCAGATCCTGGGTGCACGCCGCGAGCGCCACGCCGACAATGGCAGGCCACACCAGCGCGCGTGAAAGCTTCATGCGCATGTTTGATCTCGTCTGATTTTTTGTAGTCGGATTCATGGCTCACATCCTTATGTCGAGTCCGAACGAAACCGTCCGGACGTTTGGATAGATGCGGCCGTCGTCGATTCCTCTTGCCAGCGGATCCGCCTGACCGAGGATTTCGGGATCCCACCCCGTGTAGCTGGTGAAGGTGTGAAGATTCTGGAAATTGAGATAGATACGCGGCGCCTCCGCGCGCACTCCCGCACGGTTCAGCAACGAAGCGGGCAGCGTGTAACCGATCACCAGGTTCTGAATCTTCCAATACGATCCGTCCTCGATCCAGCGATCCGAATTCGACCGGTCGTTGGAGAATGCCGCCGAGCCGAACACGGCGCGCGGGGTCGTGGTGCTGGGATTGGTGGGTGTCCACGGACTGTATCCCGCGCGGTGGTTCTGCGGATCATCCGTGCGATCCGACCAGTACCGCTCGGCGTTGAAAATCTTGTTGCCGTGCACGCCGAGCATGTTCAGGCCAAAGTCAAAAGCGTTGAACTTGCCGTTGAAGAAGAGTGAGCCCGTCCACTTCGGGATTCCGCTGCCGGCGGCGTAGCGATCGTCGTCGTTGAGGACGCCATCACCATTGCGATCGACGAAGATGACGTCGCCCGGGACCGCGCCGGCCTGTGCCGGATGCGCGGCCACCTCGGCGGCGTTCTGGAAGATTCCCGCGGTGTGGTACACCCAGAACTCGCCGATCGGACGACCGACTGCCGTGCGCGATACGTTGGAGAAGCCGGCGTAGATCGGTTGACCACCGTTACCGAGTGAGCGAACCTCGTTGTGAATGGTGGTGAAGTTCAAAGTCGTGTTCAGTGAAAACGCCGACTTGACGAGGTGGTGCCCGAGGTTGAACTCGAAGCCGGTGTTGCGTACGGAGCCGGCGTTGACGACCGGATTCTGCGGCACCACGAACGGATACCCCGGGATCAATTGGCTCGAGCCGAGGCTCCACGGAATCGGAGCCGTAACGAGCAAGCCTTCGGACGTCGAGGTGTAATGGTCGGCGCTGAAGGTCAGCTGATCACCCAGCATGCCGAAGTCGAAGCCCAAATTCGTCTGCTTGTTGCTTTGCCATTTGATGTTCGGGTTGGCGAGGCTGAGCTGAGTCGAACCCGAGACGACGCTGTTGCCGAACATGTAGTTCTGATTCTGGATGATCGGCGAGCTGTACTGATAGTCGCCGATATCCTGATTGCCCAGCGTACCCGTGCTGGCGCGGATCTTCAGATAGTCGACGCCGGTGCCGAGCAGCGGAATGCTCTTGTAAAAGTTTTCATCGCTCATCACCCACCCCACGGATCCCGCGCCGAAGTTGGCGTAGCGGTTGCCTGGTCCGAACCGCGAAGAGCCATCGCGCCGAATGCTGCCCGTGAACAGATACCGGTCGAGCAGCGTGTAGTTCGCGCGCAGCAGCATCGCGTTCAACCGGTTCTGAATCAGCCAGCCGCGGTTGTTCAGGTTCGACGTCGAGCCCGCGTCGATCTGGGTGAGGCTCTCATCGGTAAATCCCTGGCGGTAGACATACAGCTCGTTGTCGTCGATACGCTGCGACGTGATTCCAGCCGCCGCGTTGAGCTTATGCGCTCCATTGCCGAAGGTGTTGTTGAACAGCAGCAGATTCTCGAACAGCAATGAGGTGAGGCTGCCGGTCTGTTCGCTGAGCGTGGCGCCGTTGATCTGCGGTGTGCGATAGCGCAGCTGCGCGATACTGCTGAAGTTGCGATTGAAGTTGTCGGCGTAATTGAGGCCGAGGTTGAGCCGGTAATGCAGATTCGCAATCAGTCCGACATCGGCGTATGCAGTCCCAATGACCTGGTTTGACTTGTCGGTATTGCTGCGGGCGACCTGCTGGCCGACAGGGTTGGTCCCGAAGTTCGGATTGGCGTCGGTGCCGTATCCGAAGCCGCCGACGTTGCTGGCGTCGTAAACCGGAATCGTGGGAAACATCCGCATCGCATCGATAAGCGGGAACCCGTTCAGGTTCGTCCGGTTCGACTGCGACAGCGCGATGTTCTCACCGATCGTAAAGCGGCTGCGTCGTGCCTCGCTATTCAGGCGCAGACTGTAGCGCTTGAAGCCGGTCGAGATGATTGTGCCCTTCTGCTCGAAGTACCCGGTGCCGAGCATGTAGTCCTGCGCTGTCGACCCGCCCGACAGCGACAGGTTGTAATCCTGAATGTTGCCCGTCTGGAACACAGCATCCTGCCAATCGGTACTGACCGTTGGATTGACCACGCCGGTCGGCGGGGTCTGTCCGGCCGCCGCGTACGACGCGGAAGTCATTGCCGCCCAATCCGCTGCATTCATCATTGGGATTTTCCTGGGCAGCGCCTGCGAGCCGTAGTAAGCATGGAATTCGCTGCGCGTGTTGCCGTTCACCCCGCGCTTGGTGGTAATGACAATCACTCCGTTCGCCGCCTGCGCTCCGTACTGCGCCGCGGCTGACGCATCCTTCAGGACCTCGATCGATTCGATGTCGTCTGGATTCAGGTTCGGATTCTGGGACAGGTACATCCCGTCCACCACGTACAACGGTGACACACCGCCGCTGACAAAGTTCTGGCCGCGGATGATCACCTGTGCCGGTCTTCCCGGCTCACCCGACGCGACGACATTTAAACCGGGAACACGACCCCGCAGCGCCTCCTCGAGGGTCGCGACTTTCTGGTCTCGTAGCTCCTCGCCGCGCACACTCGCCACCGCATCCGAAACATCGCGCCGCTGCTGGGTCGTGTAGCCGACCACCACCTGCGTGGTAAGTGTCGTCGCCACCGAGGTCATGCGGAAATCCGCGGTGGTGACTGCGTTCTCGGTAACCGTGACCTGTTGCGTCGCCGGACCAAAGCCGATTCGCTGCGCGCGCAACGAGTACGTCCCGGCTGGTGCGCGGCCGAGGGTGTAACGTCCGTCCGGGCCCGTAATCGCGCCGAGGCCACGATTTACGATCGAAACCTGTACGCCACTTACCGGCATTCCGCTTTCTGCCGTTACCACGCCGGTGATGGTGCCCACCGTGCCCTGAGCACTCAGCGAGGTGACAAGTGTGCCGAGCGCAGCGCCTGTCAGAGCAGCAAGCATGGACAGGCGTCGAACTCTGCGGGTTGCACGATTTGAGAAGTTTTTCAAGGTCCCTCCACTAGCAGCAGGGTGATAATGCCGCGCATGGGCGGCTGGATGCACTTCATGTGAGCGAGCCCACCGCGTTTGAGTCTGCGATAGGAGATTCAGCGCCCGGCAGCGTGACCCCGGGCGCGGAAAGCGGGAGGTGGAAAGCGGGAGGCGAAGAGGAAGCCCGAACGACGAGAGCGGCTTCGAGATACACTCGGCGTGGTGTCACTGCCTCCCTGGACTCGATGTGCTGGATCAGCATCTCGGCCGCCATGTTGCCCATTTCGAATTTCGGGACCCGCACTGTCGTCAACGGCACGAGGAAGGTGTCGCAGAACCTGATGTCGTCGAAGCCGACGACGGAGATGTCTTCCGGGCAGCGCAGCCCGAGATCGATGATCGCTTTGAGGAGGCCCATCGCGACGAGATCGTTGTAGCAGGTAATCGCAGTCGGCCATTCGTCTCTTGGCCGCGACTCGAAGAGCGCCCGCCCGCACCGATAGCCGTCGTGGAAATGCGCGCCGGCACTGACGATATCCTCGGGCGCGAGCACGAGGTGGGTGCTGCTGTAAGCGCGGCGTACGCCGTCGGCGCGTTCCTGGCTATGCAGTGAGTATTCCGGTCCGGCAAAGTGCGCCACGCGCCGATGTCCGAGCCCGAACAGGTACTCGACCGCCCTCTGCGACGCGCTGACGTTTTCCAGATCGACGAGACTTGCTGGAATGCCGCGCACTTGCTCGAGGAAAACGAAGGGAAAGTTTCTTCGCTTCAGCTCATAGAAATGGGAGAAGTCCGGGTGCTCGTCCATCACCGGCGCGGCGATCAGGCCGTCGACCCCTTTCTCACGCAACAACTCGACGGCGCGTTTCTCGGCGGAGTAGCTGCCCTCGCTGCTGACGACGACCAACATGTAACCCTGTGTCTCGGCGAACGCGCGCACGCCGGCGGTGACTTCGTCGTAGTACGGGTTATCGTATTCCTTGATGATGAGGGCGATGCTGCGATGCCGAGTGGCGGCCCTCACTCCTGACTGCTGCGTAGGCCGGTAATTGAGCAGCTCGATAGCGGCGAGAACGCGGTCTCGTGTGTCGACATTGACACCAGCGCCGTCGTTCAGGACCGCCGAGACCGTAGCCTTCGACACCCCCGTTTCCCGTGCAACGTCTGAGATGGTGGGACGCTTTCCAGTCATAGGGCGGAGCGGATGGATAATCGCGCGCACATCTCTGAACCGCCTTGAACGCTCTCAAACCGGTTCGGGCCGAAGAGCATAGGTTCGGGGTTTCAAGGTGTCAAGGCGCAAGCTCATCCGTTTGCGGGTGCGGAATTAGAGGGATAGTTTCGTGTTGGTTGAGGACTGAGGGCCTAGGACCAAGGGCATTGCTGATTGCGGACTGAGTGAGAATCGAGGACAAAAGGCCGAAGCGCAGGACCGAGGGGATGGTCCTCACTGATCCTCGGTCCTGCTCGTCCGCCCTTTGTCCTGGGTCCTCACTCAGTCAGCAATCAGCAATGGCAGTTAGTTCTAAGCCCTCGATCCTCAAACCGACACGAAACTATCCCTCTAATTCCGCACCCGCAAACGGATGAGCTTTCGACTTGACAGCTTCAAATCCCGAATTTATGCTCTTCGCCCCGAACCGGTTTGAGAGCGTTCAAGGCGGTTCAGAGATGTGCGCGCGATTACCAATCCGCTCCGCGCTATGACTG
>DATBXT010000281.1:0-4238 GCA_036514115.1 Gemmatimonadaceae bacterium | reverse complement strand
GAGACAATTGTGGACCAGATCCGGTACATACGTCGGCGAGACGATCAAATCCGCCGCGGCCGCGACCGGAGAATTGCGCCGCAAGGCGCTGAAGGTCGTCGAGATGAAATTGTGCGAGTCCCACGGACCGAAGAAGGCGCTCGTTCGAATCACCAGCGTATTCGATAGCGCGGACAGCCGTGTCTCTGACTCGACTTTCGTCGCGCCGTAGACATTCAGTGGATTGACCGCGTCGTCTTCGGTGTAAGGTCGAGCGGCAGTACCATCGAATACGAGGTCAGACGAGAAGGAAAGAACCGGGATCCCGAGTGCGGCGCACTCTTCAGCGAGAACCGCGGCGCCATCCGCGTTAGCGCGCACGCATGTCTCGGCGTCCGACTCGGCGTCGTCGACGCGAACGTACCCCGCGGCGTTAACCACTCCCCACGGGTTGACGGCCTGCAGCGCTCTTCGCACTGCCTCGCGATTGGTGATGTCCAGCCCCTCTCTGTCGAAGCCGTAGGTGCAGAGCCCCCGCTCCGAAGCAATCCGTCTGAAAGCGCTGCCGAGCGTTCCGCGAACTCCCGTGACTATCAACGGCCGCGCGTTGTGCACGAATCTCGACCGTACTATGGGCGCGCGGGATTTGCCCGAGAGCGAATGGCGCGGATACATGAAGCGCGAGTCCTTCCGCCACCAACCCTGATCGTCCAGCGCGGCGTGATCATAGCGGCCTTCCTTCGCCAGCGCGCCGATCATGCGAGCCAGCGCTGTCGGGCGCGGAGGATCCGTTCTTACGTCGAACGCACCCGGCTCATAAGCATCGAAGTCGCGAGTGAGCAGTGATTTCCAGCCGAACGAACCGAAGAGCGACCACGGCGTGATGGCGCGGATATCGGCGCCGTCGGCTCGCAGAGCGACCGCTGCGTCCCACGCTTCCGCCAGCCAGCGAAGCTGGTGCTCGCGCGTGCAGCCAAGGTGAACTTCGGTCACCGCGATCGGCAGCTCGTACCTGGTCCAGGCCTCGCGCAGCAGACCGCGGTGTCCGGCGATGCCTTCGTCGAGCGACCGGACAGCTTCGACGTCCGCATACTCGTGACGTCCATTTCCTCCGACGAGATCGGCGGGATAGAGATGAACACGATCATCGAGAAAGCGCTCGCTCGTGACGTAATGATTCACGCCGAGGATGTCCGGCACGCAAGGCTCGCGAAGGAAGTCCTCCAGCTCGGCGCGCTCGGCGCCCGCTTCGAGGAGGTACCACCATAGTGGGTGCCACTCGTCGACGCGGCCGGTGAGCAGGTCGAAGGTCAGCCACCGCCGGTGATTGTCGAAGGTCGCCTGATAATCCAGAGCAGCGGTGCTGTACGTCTTGCCAAGATCTTCCGTCTGGATGAGGCGCGCTCGCGCATTGACCGTGCGAATGGCGCGCATGGCAGCGCGGATCGCCTGGCACTGGATGAGCACCGCGCGGACAAAGGAATTGTCGTCGTGCGCATGCGGATACCAATGTCCGTACAGGCACGAGAACCTGGCAGTTGTCAGCGGCTCGTTGATCGGAGTGTAGTTCTCGATCCACGGGTAACGGCGGGCAACCGCGAGCGCGAAATCAGCGAGCTTCTGCGGGAACGCGGGATCGAGAAGACTCGTGTGTCGCGGCCCGCTGCCGTGATGAACGAGTCCCGCAATCGGCGTGACCCCGAGCTCGCGGAGCTTGTTCAGCGCTTGATCGCTATGCGACCAGTCGGCGCCCGCGAGCTCACCAGGCGCGATCCGCTCCCAGAGGACTGGATATCGAAGTGCTTTTATTCCCAGACCGGCCAGCAGATCGAGATCCGCGAGACGTGAGGCGTGGCCGCAGAGCTCGATCTGATCGACGTACCTGTCTTCGATACGATTTACGGTACACTCGACCCCACCCCACACCTCGACATTTTTGCCTGTGGCCGGGGGCGTTGAGCTCGCCCCCGGGGTCATTGAACCGCCAGTTCCCCTATCGCGACGAAGCGCTTGGCGACGCGCGGCTCGGGTGTGGTGGCTTCGGTGGCCTTCGTGATGATTCGCTGCATCTGACCGACGATGCAGTCCCACGACTCAGCGCGGGCCTTCGCCAATCCCTGCGCGATGAGCGCCTGATCGGGAGCAGTCGCGGCGCGAGCAGTCATCGTCACGAACTCCTGGTGTGAGCGCGCTACCTGAACGATGGGCGTGAAGTTTCTCACGACATCGGGCACCGCCGTGGACACGATCGGCTTTCCGGCCGCCATGTACTCGAGGGTCTTGGTCGGATTGATGAATTCAGTGGCTTCGTTCAGCGCGAACGGCATCAGGCAGACGTCGAAGCGCTTCACGTACCCGGGGAGAGACTGGTAGTCACGCTGACCCAGCCAGTGAATGTTGCTGCGCTGTGGCAGGCTCGCGGGATCGACTTTCACCACCGGTCCGACCATTACGACATTGGCCTCGGTATTCGCATCGGCGATGGCGGCGATCAGGTCGTAATCGACGCGCTCGTCGATCACCCCGAAATAGCCGAGCACGGGCGCCGGAATGCTGTCGATGTCCGCGGGAACCACGGTCTCGGAGAGCATCGCCTTCCCGAAGTGACTGACATCCACGCCACACCCGAAGAAGTGAACGTTGCTGTGGTATCGCTTCTTGGATTCGTACAGCTTGTATCCGCCGGTGAACACGACATCGGCCTGCGCCAGCAGCAGGCGTTCACGCCGCGCCAGATCCGGGTGTGCGAAGCGGAACTGCGCCAGTTCATCCATGCAATCGTAGACCACGGCGACTTCGTTGAACGCGCCGAGCATCGCCGGTGCGGTGAAAGGGCTGTAGAACCACTGCACGGGATTCTTGAACAACCTCTTGAGATGACCCTCGGGCGAGATCGCTTCCTGAACCAGGTTGCGTATGTCTGCTATCCCGCGCTCTGAATCGTCGCGCAGTCGGCTGGGCAGGTGGGGAACCGCGCGAAAGACGTTCGCGTACGGGACCGTGATCTCGAGCTTCGGAGAAGGAATATCATCCAGGAACAGAGGCTCTTCGACGAAGAGTACCGGTGAATGTTCAGCGAGACGCGAGAGGATTTGCTGTGGGCGTTGCCACACGAAGTCCCATCGCAGGTGGCTTTGAACGATCAGGGGTTGGGAGGAGGGCGCAGACAAGGCCCCGCCTTTCGTCGATGCTTCGGTTCGGCGCATTTGAAGAAAATTTTAAGGTGAGATTGCAAAAGTATTTTGGCAATCTGCGTGCCGATTCGAGCGTCTGTTCAAGAACGGAGGTGCGTTCGATTGCGAACAAAAAAAACTGTTCGTGTGCGCACACTCGATTTTTTTTGTTGGAGAGTGTCGCTGCGTCGCAGCTCAGGAACGTGCTTCGGGCGCCTGCGGATTTCTGGCGGACCTCCGGCGGTCGCCGGTTTTCCCTCGACAGGCGCCATCCTCGGTCGCTCTGCCGGAACGATACAACTCTTCAATGAAGACGGTGATGTAGCGCTCGAGGATCGACGTGCTTTCAGATCCGAACGGAACCTTCGCTCTGAGCGCTGCTTCGTTGAGCAACGTCTTGAACTCTTTCAGCATCTGCTCGGGTCTCTGTCCGGTTTCGACAATGTCGTCAACGATCGGCCGGATTATTTCCCGGCGTGAGCTGGTGGTATTGCCGATGGACGGTGAGGTGAGCGCGATCACGAGGCTTCTGAGGTGGGTGACACGGAGGTCAGAACCACGGATCAGAGAGGCCGAGCGCACTGCGGGCACAGATTGCGACATGGAAAACCCTGAAAATTGGAAGCTGAAAATTGCGGGCAATCCTATCTACACCTGTTTCCAAAGCGTCGCAAGTCTTTTCTTCACATGGAGTTACAGCGTCTACAATGTGCGGTGGTGCACAGTGATTTTTTTACATTTCTCAGGCGTCGCGGCGCATTCCTGGTCCGCGAGCGACGTGCGCCCATCTCTACCCCCGATTCACTCCCATCGAAACACACGAGCCGTCAATGCGATGCAAACCACGAACACAATGCTGAGCGCGACAAGGTCGATCACGTGAACCGACCATGCATCCCCCGCCCAGATTCCCTGCAGAAGTGATGTCGAGTAAGTGAGCGGCAACACCCGCGCGAGAGCGCGCCATCCCGCCGGCAGCGACGCGATAGGCACGAACAATCCCGAGAGACCGATCATTGGGTAGAAGATGACCGCGCCAATCGGCTGCGCGAATCTCGCCGTGGGAATCACGCTCGCGATGACGAA
>DATBXT010000280.1:0-3037 GCA_036514115.1 Gemmatimonadaceae bacterium | reverse complement strand
ACGATGTACGGCAGCACGTCACCGACGTACTCGGGGTTTGGAAGCCCGACGTTCTTGTCCTTCGGCGCCTTGAGCTTCGCGCCTTCCTGGACCTTCCGATTGAAGTCCTGGATGTTGCGAGCGCCGTTCGCCGCCAGAAGCTCGTAGCGCTCCTGCATCTCCAGCACCGCCCACTTGAGCGTGGCGGCCGCGTCGCGATTATCGGTGACGACCTTGTGGCGCAGATGCGGAAGCACGTTGTACACCGACAGCTCCACCATCTTCGGATCGACCATCAGGAAGCGCAGGGTCGTCGGAGTGTGGCGATAAGCGAGGCTCGTGATCAGGGTGTTGATACAAACCGATTTGCCGGAGCCAGTAGCTCCGGCGATGAGCAGATGCGGCATCTTCGCCAGGTCGGCGATGACCGGCCTTCCCTCCAGATCCTTACCCAGCGCAATCGGTAAAGCGGCGCGCGCGTTCTGAAAGTCGCGCGACTCGATCAGCTCGCGGAAGGCAACCATCTCCGGATTGGGGTTCGGTACCTCAACGCCGACCGCTCCCTTTCCGGGAATAGGCGCCACGATCCGGATGCTCTGGGCACGCATCGCCAGCGCAAGATCGTTCGACAGGTTGGCGATCTGACGCACCTTCACACCCGCTGCGGGGGCAACTTCGTATTGCGTCACCACCGGACCGGTGGTCCGGCCGACCAGCTCTCCTTCGACGCGGAAGGTGCGCAGTGCATCCATCAGCTTGACGCCCATTGCGTCCAGCTCACGCCTGCCGATGTCGGCGTTCCGCGGTGGCGGCGGCGTCAGCAGGTCGGGTGAAGGAAGATCTTCGTCGGTGAAACTATCGTTCGGTTCAAAGGCTTCGATGGCGGCGTTGATTCTCTCCACGTTTTCCGCCGCCTTTGCCGCCTTGGACTTCTTCTCACGTCGCTTCTCGATAGGCAGCACCGGATGCTCGTCGTGCGCCTCGTTCATCAGCGAGAGATCGATCTGCGGCATCTCCTCCGGAGTGGGCTCGAGCAGAGTCGCCGAAATCACGCTCGCCGCGCTATTGGGCGCCTGCACCACGATCTCCTTGCTCGGATCGAGTCCAGCGCGCTCGGCCGGCGTTGGCGTCGCTGCAGCCTCGTCGAGTGTTCTCACTCTTTTCGCGACAACCACCCGAATGGGATTCCACGATAGCGTCGCCGCCATCAGCACGCTGTACGCGATCGCCATCAGGATCCAGGCGCCGGCTGCCCCAGCGAATTGCAGCACGTAGAACGCGGAGAATGCGCCCCAGATTCCCGCCAGCGCAGTCGCCTCGCGAATTCCCCCCTGCGCCAGGCCAAAGGTGATCGGAAGCAGCACCACCATCCCGAGCAGGAATACCATCCACGACCGGTCCTTACGCTCCCCGAGTCTGCCGAAAAGCCGCAGAGCATGCGCGGCCGGAGCAACGGGAAGGAGGAACGCTGCTGGCCATCCCAAGAGCAGGGCGATGGGATGCGCGAGCAACGCTCCGATCCAGCCGAAATTCCCCTTTACGTTGCCGTTGCCGTGGAGCTGAGTGTATCCCTCGGCGAGAAGGGCGCCGGCGAGGAAGAGTCCGAAGAGAAGGAGGACGATCCCGCGAATCTCGCGGGCGAGCGCCGAGCTGGAGGGCTTATCGGGCGCGTTCCGGGCCGAGCTTCGTGATTTGTCGTTCCTGGTAGATCGGGACCACAGGATAGGAGTCCACTTCCGCTGCGGCGGCGAGGTCGTCACCAAATCCTGCTTCCTCGAGCGCTTGTCCGTGGGTCGATTCTTTGAAGACTTTCGCGATGTTGTCGCCATATTTTTTTTCGATCAGCACGGAAGCGGACGCTGCGTCGTTTAACTGCATCGAGCCGGCGCGTTTGGGAATCGCACGAACGTAGCGACCAGCGCACGCCGCGTCCTCGAGGGTGAATCCCCCTTCTTCGCCGGCGCAGATGATCGCAACGTCCGTATTCGAGCTGGCCGCAACCTTCATCATGGCCAGCACCGCTGTAAAGTTGACGTACGAGCCTATCACAATGTCACGGGCGCCCTGGACGCCGAGGAGCGCACGCGTGCCGTTCGTGGTAGTGATGAGGATGGTTTTCCCCTCGACGGCCTCCCTCGTGAAATCCTGCGGAGAATTGCCGAGGTCGAAGCCGGCGATGGGCTGCATCTTCTGCTCACCGGCAAGGATCACGGCCGAGCGATGAAATTCCCTGGAGCGGAAAATCACCTCATCAGCACCCTCCAGGGGCATCACTGTCTTGGCGTCGTTGCCGAGCGCGGTGGCGACTGTCGTCGAAGCACGAAGGACGTCGACGATGACGACCAGGCGCCCGGACGTGTCCGCCGGCTTCGCCTGAAGCGGGGTGAAAAAAACATCAAGCCGCACTTGGCGGCTCCTTCATCAGATCGGTCTCACGCTCCAGGAACTTCGTGTCGACAGCCCCTTCCTGGAATTTCTTGTTCGCCATCACCCGACCGAGGAATGGAATCGTGGTGGTGACACCCTCGACGATGAAGCTCTCCAGAGCGACCTGCATGCGCCGCAAAGCTTCCGGACGATCTCGCCCCTGACAAATGAGCTTGGCAAGAAGCGAATCGTAGAAAGGCGGGACGCTGTAACCGGCGTAGACGTGGGTGTCCAGGCGAACTCCGGGTCCACCGGGCGGATGAAACACGTCGATGCGCCCGGGCGATGGCTGGAAATTGCGCGCTGGATCCTCCGCATTGACGCGGCACTCGATAACGTGTCCGCGCCGCTCGATCGGCGTTTTGATTGACATGTGGGCCCCGCCGGCAACGAGGATCTGCTCCTTCACCAGATCGACGCCGGTCAGCATCTCGGTCACCGGATGCTCGACCTGAATGCGGGTATTCATTTCCATGAAGTAGTACGACTTGTCCTCGTTGAGCAGCATCTCGATGGTGCCGGCGCCCACGTAATCGATGGCCTTCGCGCCCTTCACCGCCGCTTCGCCCATCTTTTCGCGAAGCTCCGGCGTCATCGCCGGGCTCGGCGCTTCCTCGATCAGCTTCTGGTG
>DATBXT010000279.1:0-4797 GCA_036514115.1 Gemmatimonadaceae bacterium | reverse complement strand
TCTATGAACTGCTCGACCTCGTCCACTGTAAAAAAGTGGCGCGCGACATCCAGCATCGCGCCGCGCCAGGCGAAGCGCGGCGAATCTGTGATTGTCAGCGCAGGCACCTGCCACGTCGATCGCTCGCTTCCCATGTCGGATTCGATGTCCGCGGGAAGCAGCTGACGGATCGTCTGGATCCCGTGGAACAATCCGGCCGGCCGATTCGCGACGAGGCGGATGGAATCAGCGGATACTGAGAGCGTGTAGCCCTCTTCGCCGAGGGCAGCGTCGCTGACGAGTCTTAGGACGATTGCGGCCGGTGCCGACGCCCCGCTGGAAATTGCGAGCGGAAATTCAGTTGGCCGTCGCAGCTGCGCAGCGAGCTTCTCGGCGATGGCCGAGACCTCGGGGTTGGTGCCGTCGACCACGATGCTCGAGGTCCGTGAGAGATCGAACGGAGCGCCGCCGCTGAGTGTCATCGACGCGGGTGCGGGTACCAGCTGCGGCGCGGCTGCAACGGGCCGGGGAGCCGTGTTGGGAGCTGCAGTCGGCTGGCAAGCAGCGCCGGCCAAGGTGGCTGTCAGTGCTACAAGACGCAGAGATCCTATCCGTTGCATGACGCCGGTCTCCCTCGCAAAGGTTTTTCTCGGCGAGCCGCCGAGAGCTATGCCGCCAGAACCGGAAGCGAATTACGCTTTGGACGGGCCGTTTCGATAAAGCCGCCACCGAGAACTCGCTCGGCGTCATAGAGTACCACCGACTGGCCCGGAGTGATAGCAGAGACCGGCTCGTCGAGAGCGATCTCGATCTCGCCGGCGTCGAGCCTGACGATCTCCGCCGGCGCCAGCGGGGCGCGGTGCCGGACGCGGACGCTCACTCGCTGGCCGATGCGGGGAGTATCGACCAGCCAGTTGACCTCGCGGGCGATAAGTCCGTTGCCCAAAAGCTCGTCACGTGTTCCGATGACGACCGCGCGCTGCTCCGCCCGAATTGCGATGACGTACATGGGTGTTGAGAAGCCGCCAGGAACGCCGCGCCGCTGCCCGATGGTGTAGCGTGCGAAGCCATTGTGCTCGCCGACTACCGCCCCCGTGGAGGTCATGATCGGCCCCCGCGCCAGCGCGGGCGCGTCGGACGGCAGCCGCTGCTCCAGGATTCGCGCGTAATCGCCGTCGGGAACGAAGCAGATCTCCTGGCTCTCCGGTTTCTCGGCAATCACCTCGAGGCCCATCGCGTGAGCGCGCGCCCGAGTCTGCGCTTTGTCCAGCGCGCCGACGGGGAGAATCATGCGCGAGAGAACGGCGCGATCGATGCCCCACAGGAAATAGGTCTGGTCCTTGTTGTCGTCCACCCCACGACGCAGCTCGCCATCGATCACGCGGGCGTAGTGGCCGGTGGCGATCCAGTGGGCGTCAATCGCGTCCGCTTTCCTGAGAAAGTCCCGGAACTTCGTGAAAGTGTTGCAGCGAACGCACGGTATCGGTGTCCGCCCGCGGGCGTACTCTTCCACGAAATTGTCGACGACATCGTGGCCGAAACGGGTTTCCAGATTCAAGACATAGTGGGGAATGCCCAGCTGCTCACACACTCTGCGAGCGTCGTTGACCGAATCGAGCGAGCAGCACGGGCGATCGGGAACGTCTTCGCCATGGCAGAACAGCTTCATCGTCGCGCCGACGACGTCGTAACCCTGCTTCACCAGCATAGCCGCAGCCACCGATGAATCGACGCCACCTGACATCGCGACAAGAACTCTCTCGCGGGACATGACTACTCGGCCGCTGCGAGCTGCCGCGCTTTGGCGACGAGGGTTGGAAAAACGTCGATCACTCGATCAATGGCGGCGTCGGTCGTGAGAGATCCCAGGCTCATACGAACCGCCGCGCTGGCAAGATCGGGACGCACGCCTAGCGCGCTCAGCACGTGCGACGGCTCGACGCTTCCGCTCTGACACGCCGAGCCTCCCGACGCTGCGATGCCGCGGAGGTCGAGCGCCATCAGCAGTGACTCACTGTCGGTACCAGGGACCGAGATGTTGGTGACGTGCGGCGCCCGCGGCGCACCCCGGCCATGAATGACGGCGTCAGGCACCTTGGCAAGAATCCCGGCCTCGAGGCGGTCGCGCAGCTGAGCGAGACGCGCGCAGTGCGCCTCACATTCGGCGAGGGTGAGCTCCGCCGCGCGCGCGAGACCAACAGCCGCGGCGACGTTCTCGGTCCCCGGCCTGCGTCCACGATCCTGGGTGCCTCCGTGCATCAACGGCTCGAGATGGACGCCCCGGCGAATGAACAGCGCGCCAATCCCCTTGGGGGCGCCGAACTTATGACCGGAGATGGTTAGGAAGTCGAACTGCTGCTTCTGGGCGTCGATCGGAATCTTGCCAAACGCCTGCACCGCGTCGGTGTGGAACAGCGCGCCATGTGCCTTGGCTTTTTCGGCAAGCTCGGGGATCGGCTGAACGGTCCCGATCTCATTGTTCACCCACATCATCGAACAGACGGCGACGTCGTCATCCATCAGTCGATCAAACGAAGGCATATCCGCCGTGCCTTCGGCCGTCATCACGACGAATCGCTCTTCGGCGCCCTCATGGGCAGCCTGATGTACCGCCCCGAGAATCGCCTTGTGCTCGATCGGTGTGGTAACGACCGCCTTGCGACCCTTCGCCTTCAGCGCTCGCCATGCCCCGAGGATGGCGAGGTTGTCGGCTTCAGTGCCGCCTGAAGTGAAGCAAATCTCATCGGGCCGTGCACCCAGACATCGACCAACCCGCTCCCGTGCCTCGTCGAGCGCTGCGCGCGCTTCGCGCCCCCAACGATGGGTGCTCGAAGGATTCCCAAAGCGAGGGCCGTAGAACGGCTTCATCGCCTCGAAAACCTCTTCACGCACCGGCGTCGTGGCGGCGTGGTCGAGGTAAATCGGGTCGTTTGCCATAGCTGAAATTTAGCTCACCCTTTGAAGAATTTGCTTCGCACTTCCCACAATTTCGGGAAGAATCGCTGCGAGACTGTCTTCTGCAGGTACTTGGAGCCGAGCGTGCCACCCGTTCCCGATGTGGCGGGACCGATGATCCGCTCGACGAGCTGGACGTGCAGGAACCGCCACATGCTGAATCCCTGCTCATACTCGAGCAGGCTCTCGGCGAGCATCTGAAGCGGGCGCTGATTCTGCTCGGCGTATATCTGCTCGAGCGTGACATTGTGCGCAGTGAGCAGATCGTCGAAAAGCTGCTGGAGCGTTGGCGTGGCAAGCGCCTGCTGGACGAGCGGCGCGATCTCGCCGTGCGCCTTGAGCACCTGCATGAAATGCGGATCCCGCATTCCCGACATCGCCTCGATTGCGCGAAACTGAATGCTCTGTGATCCGCTCGACGTCCCCAGATAACCGCGGAACTGCGCAAACCGCTGCGGGGGGAGAGTCTCCAGGGCGGCAAGTTGTCCGGTGACGATGTGCACCAGGGCGTTCACCCGCTTTACCGATGTCAATGCACCGAGCGTGTCGCGCGCTTCCAGCAGCTGGATGAGGCCTTGCAGCTCGTGGATTATCAGCTTGAACCAGAGCTCGCTCGCCTGGTGGACGATGATGAAGAGGAGCTCGTCTGGATGCTCAGGCTGCGACCGGGGACGCTGGAGCTGGAGGAGCTCGTCGAGCGCGAGGTACGACGGGTAGGTCACCTCGTCGGCGGATGACTTCCGCGCTTCCGCGACCGGTTTCTTACGGGTTTTCTCCGTCAAAACGTCGAGACCTCGAGCGCTCCCACGTCATCGACTCGCATTGTCTCAGTGGTGTAGAACGGCTCGCCGTAGCGGCAGCGGATCAATGATCCGTAATGCGCCGCGTGGTGCCGGATCAACTCGGCAAGGGGCTCCCCGTTCGGGTAGACCTCTCCCGCCTGGACCGCGTCACCGAATTGCGATTCGTAGCAGCGAATCGCCTCCAGTTTTTTCTCGAACGAGTCGCTGATGTCGACAACGAAGGTCGGCTTCTCGTTGTCCTCGCGGAATGAAAGCGCGTGCAGAACCTTGAGCGGACGGTGGACTGGAATCGTCGGCTCTATTTTCCTGAGGCCCGCGACGAAACACGCGTCGCGTACGAGCTGGGCGACGATGGGGTGATCTGGATGACGGCCGTGCAGCGAATGCGTGATAACGATCTTCGGCTGCAGACGCCTGATAACGACAGCAACCTGCGCCCGCGTCTCGGGTGTATTCCGAATTCCACCGTCGGGTAGCCCAAGGTTCTCCCGCACCGAGACGCCCATGACCTTGGCAGCCTTCGCAGCCTCAATGGCGCGGAGCTCCGGCGTGCCCTTGCTCGCCATCTCGCCGGCGGCGAGGTCGAGAATCCCGGTGGTACGTCCGAGCATATGCGCCCGGACCAAGGTCCCGCCGCAAATGAGCTCCATGTCGTCGGGATGGGCGGCGATCGCAAGAACATCAACTTTTGCCATGCCGAGAATCTACTCGTACCGAAGCGCGGTGATCGGGTCCATTTTCGCCGCGCGCTGAGCGGGCAGCATGCCGAAAATGATGCCGATGCTTACCGAGACCACGACCGCGATCACCGTAAGTCCGACGGGCACCGCCGCGTCGATGTTCATCGCCAGCGTCACGAGCCGCCCGAACGTCAGGCCGATGAGAATGCCGAGCGCCCCCCCAAATCCGGTGAGCGTTGCCGCCTCGACGAGAAACTGGAAAAGGATTTCCTGCTTCGTTGCGCCGAGGGCTTTGCGAATCCCGATTTCCCGGGTCCGACTGGTAACCGAGACCATCATGATCGCCATGACCCCGATTCCGCCGACGAGGAGTCCGACGC
>DATBXT010000278.1:0-5239 GCA_036514115.1 Gemmatimonadaceae bacterium | reverse complement strand
GTCCAGGCAGAAAAAGCTTGCGCTTCGGTCGATCTTCGGCTAACGTAGGAATTCGGCAAATGT
Organism: Gemmatimonadaceae bacterium; assembly: GCA_036514115.1. GTDB lineage: Bacteria > Gemmatimonadota > Gemmatimonadetes > Gemmatimonadales > Gemmatimonadaceae > UBA4720. Next base: position 5,176 of record DATBXT010000278.1, on the reverse strand, counting down.
TCGGTAGGACCGGCGGGCCGGTCCATTCTCAAACCAGCCGCGGAAAAGGGATATGTCGCTCACGAAACGCCAGCGGGAGATTCTCACTTACCTCTCGACCTACTCGGAGGAGCACGGTTACGCGCCGAGCTTCGAGGAGATCGCGACCCAGTTTAACTATAACTCCCTCGCGACGGTCCACGAACATCTCACCAACCTCGAGCGCAAAGGCTACATCAAGCGCGCTTACAACGAGAGCCGTGGAATAGAGCTCGTGCCGTCGGAAATTTTTCCGCGCGCCGCTTCCCTGCCTCTTCTCGGTACTGTAGCCGCAGGTATGCCGATCGAGGCCATCCACATGCCCGAGTCGATCGGGGTCCCGGAGGATATGGTCCGCCGCGCCGGCAATCATTTCGTACTCCGTGTTCGCGGCAACTCGATGATCGACGAGCAGATCCGCGATGGCGACTTCGTCATCGTCAACGAGAAGCACACCGCCGACAACGGTGAGATGGTGATTGCGCTCATCGACGGCACCTCGGCTACCGTCAAGAAGTTTTACCGCGAGCGCGACGGACGGATTCGGCTACAGCCTGCCAACGAAACGATGAATCCGATCTACGTCCATGAGAACGACATTTCGATCCAGGGCATCGTCGTGGGAGTGCTGAGAAGGTTCTAGAAGTGGATCTTCTAAGCCTTTGCGCCGGCGCGCGTTGTGTACGCGCGTCTGAGGTTTTCTAAAACCTCTTTCGCTTTACCCGAGTCGATCGCTTTCGTCGCCGCGGCCACTCCTTCCTCATAAGACTTTACGCGACCGCTGACATAGACGGCCGCGCCGGCGTTCAGGACGATTGCGGCACGCGCGCCCTTTGGGCCACCGCCGCTCAAAATCTTCTCGATGATCCGTGCATTGTCCTTCGGCTCGCTACCCGCGAGATCGTCGCGGGAAACCTTTTCGAACCCGTGATCCTCGGGATGGATGGTCCAGCGGCCGGTGGATCCGTTTCGCACTTCGATCACGTGAGTCGGCCCGAGCGGCGAGACTTCGTCCAATCCCGGCTCGCCGTGAACTACGAGCGCGTGCACCGAGCCCAACGTCGAAAGGGCACCTGCCAGCACCGGTGCCCTTTCCAGATCCGCAACTCCGACAACCTGACGGCCTGCCCGAGCCGGGTTGGCCAAAGGGCCCACGATGTTCATCACCGTTGGGATGGCGAGCTCGCGCCGCACTGGTCCGACATGTCGCATCGCCGGATGCATGAGCGGCGCGAACATGAACACCAGACCGACGTCGCGGAGCGCCGCCTCCATAACGGGCACCGGCACCTCGATGGGTACTCCAAGTGCTTCAAGAACGTCCGCGCTGCCACAGCGCGAGGTGAAGGATCGGTTGCCATGCTTGGCGATCCGAACGCCGGCGCCCGCCGCTACGATCGCCGCCCCCGTGGAGATGTTGAATGTAGAAACCGTTCCCCCGCCCGTCCCGCACGTATCAACGAGGCCGTCCGGATCCTTTGCCGATAGCGTAACCATGGCGGATCGCAGAGCTCTCACGACTCCCGCGACGACCTCCGGACTTTCTCCCGCGGCGCGCAGAGCCGACAGGAGCGCCGCCAGCTGAACGGCGCTCGCCTGTCCCTGCATGACGATGTCGAACGCTGCTTCGGCGTCGTCCGCGGTTAACGGCTCTCGGAAGGCGAGCTTGTGGATTGCGCCCTGGAGCGCATTCGCTTGCGTGGCGCTCATTGCTCGAGCTCTAGAAGGACGAGGCTTGTTCTCTCGATGAGACTATCTGGAGAACTTCCTCTATGACCTTGCGCGAATCCTCACCCTCCATCGCCTCCCGGAGCGCCTGCTCGACGCGATAGATAATGTTGCTCTGGTTCTGCAGAGCCTCACCCTGAGCGTGCAGCTGGACGTGAGCCTTTTCGAGCTTGGTCACCGCGACGCGCACCTGCTCCTCGACCGCCGACAAGCGTTGCGCCGTCGCACGCGCCTCGACTGCTGCCACTTCGATCGCCCGCTTCAGCTGGCTGACGCGAATCGAATCGCCCGACCCTTTGCCACCGAGCGCGGCCTGGGCCTCCGACAACTTGTGCTGCAGCTCGGCAACCGCGCGGGTGTGTTCGGCGTTGAGTGACCGCGTGAGTTCCTCGAGAGTGCGAACGGCCTCTTCTCTGGCGCGACGCTCGGCCAGCCTCGCGAATGCGAGTGCGAAGAGATCGACAGCGGGCGCCACTTTTTCCGAGAGGCGATGGCCGAAGCGTGTCTTGGGCTCGGATAGCGCGAGAACCGCCGCCAGCTCACCGTCTACAAGAAGGCCACGAAGCAGGAAGACACCGGCCTCCGGATTTGCGCCGACGCCAAGCAGCTTCTGATAATCGCCCGACTCGGTGGCGAGGTCGGAGAACTGTTTGCCGGCAACCAGGACGCGACGCACCGCTGTCGGCAAATGATCCAGGGCGATCTCGATCTGTGCGGTCCGCATCCCTTCATGCGCAGGGATAAGTCGCTCGGCGAGCAGGTCGCGCTTTGCGTCGTAGATAAACAGCACCACGTGGCCGTTGCGATCGTGCTCGAGAACATCCTGAGCGAGCGCATTCAACGCCTCGGCGACGTTTCCCGCGGCGGAAAGGACAGTTGAGAGACCGGCGAGTGTTCGAGGTGCCATCTGCTGATCAGCGGTGGGGGTGGCCCGGGTTTCGAGCCGCTGCACATTGCCGTCCGGACACGCGAAAGTCAATCATCTTCAACGGGTTACGTTCCTTGACATGGGGTCTCCCGGAGATAATTTCACGCGGATGCTGTCGCGTTCCGTGCAGCTGGTGTTGCACTACGATGGCGCGGGCTTTTCCGGCTGGCAGCGACAGCCGGGTGAGCGAACGGTTCAGGGTGTTCTCGAGACCGCGGTGGCGAAGTTGTGCGGTCAGCCGCTCACGGTCATCGGTGCGGGACGGACAGATGCAGGAGTTCACGCGCGCGGACAGGCCGCCGGCGTCCGCGTGCCCGAGAAGTGGAGCGCCAGCGCGCTTCGACGATCGATGAACGCCATTCTTCCAGACGATGTATGGATTGCCGCTGCCTTCGAAATGCGTGACGAGTTCCATCCGCGCTATAGCGCCGTCTCGCGCAGCTATAGCTACCTCGTAGGCACAGACGATCTCGCATCCTCCCCGTTTCGCCGCAAATACGAGCTGGTCTGGCGCAAACCACTTTCGCTCGACCGCCTGTCGGCGGCGGCCGAGCGGGTGAAAGGGCGGCATTGCTTCCGCGCGTTCGCCGTGAAAGGAACGGCGCCGGAGCGCGATGACCACCGCTGCACCATCTCGCTGTCCGCCTGGCGGGCCCGCGAAGGCGGACTAACCTTCGAGATCCGCGCCGATCGGTTCCTGCATCACATGGTGCGTTTTCTGGTTGGTACCATGCTCGAGGTCGGTGAGGGTCGCCGCGACGAATCCGTGATCGATGACCTTCTCGTTCAGCAAGACAACAGTCAGGTTTCACCACCGGCACCGGCGCACGCGCTTTTTCTCGATCGGGTTGAGTATCCGGCAGACCTTTATCTGAGAGCTGAATGAACATTTACCTCGAAAGCGTCGACCTTGACGAGATCAGAAGCGCTGCGTCGGCGGGTTTGGCAGACGGCGTCGCCTTTACCCACCCCACTTCGGACTCGGAAGGAGAGAACGCGTACACGCGGGAGAGGCTCGAGGAGATTTCCCGGGAGTTCGCCTTTCCGGTGTGCGTCCCGGTGGGGGCGGTCACATCAGGAGACATTTATTCGGAGGCGCGGGAGCTGGCAAAAATCTCCGATCACGTAGTGGTCCAGATTCCGCTCGTGGAGGACTCGCTCGTCCCAATGTCGCGGCTGACCGCGGAGGGTGTCGTCGTTTGCGCGACCTTCGTCTACAGTCCGGCGCAGGCCATCATCGCCGCCAAGGCGGGCGCTGCCGCTGTCCAGGTGACGCTCGACGACCTCGAGCGCTACGGCCAGCCGGCAACACGAACGGTGGCCGAAATAAAAAGTGCTCTCGAGACCGGCGAAGAGGAATGCGACGTCATCGCGGCGTCGCCGCTCTCCTCCGTTCAGTTTGCGGAGTGCGCTCTCGCTGGCACCGACATCATCTGCCTTACTCCCGAGATACTCAAACAGCTCGTCGTGCATCCTTTGAGTGACCGCGGCGTCGACCGCTTCCTGAATGCGCTTGCCAAGCGCCCGAGGTCACGCGTCAGCACATGAGGCTTCGCTCTATGCGCTGGTCGGTCGCGATCGCCATCATCGCCTGTCAGGGTGCGTCGAGTGCGCCCTCTTCCGCGCAATCGCGCGACGCGACTACGGAGGCGGTAAGCAGTTCCCGAAGGACGGCTATAACCCAGGCGGTCGCGCGCGTCGCACCGTCCGTCGTCACAGTTCAGACTCAGGTGATCGAGCAGGTTCCTGCCGATGTGTACGAACAGTTTTTTGGCGGACGTTCCGGCCAGCGCACTGCTGCGGGACTCGGCTCGGGTTTCATCGTCCGCGCTGACGGCGCGATCCTGACGAATGCCCACGTTATCGCGGGAGCAACGCGCATCTCGGTGGCGATGAAGGATGGCACCACGTACCCCGCGCGATTGGTAGGCGTTGACGAGACCAACGATCTCGCGGTTCTGAAAATTGATGCGAGGAATCTTCCTGTTGCCCCGCTCGGATCGTCGACCAGCCTGCTGATCGGCGAGTGGGCGATCGCGATTGGGAATCCGTACGGCTTCATCCTCGCCAACACGGAGCCGAGCGTCACTGTTGGCGTCGTCAGCGGCACCGGACGAAATCTCGCCGGCCAAAGCGAAGGTGCGGGAGTCTACGTCGACATGATTCAGACTGACGCGTCGATCAACCCGGGCAATTCAGGCGGCCCTCTCGTGAACGCATCGGGTGAAGTGATCGGTGTGAACAGCTCGATTTTCTCTCCGAGCGGAGGGTCGGTCGGAATCGGGTTCGCGATTCCGATCAACCGCGCTCGGCGTGTCGCCGAGGACCTGCTCGCGCACGGAGTGGTGCGTCACCCGTGGATCGGGTTGCAGCCGGTGCTCTCCCGGGCGCCTGGCGCCACCGGACCGAACACCGGCGTTCTCGTGGGATCGGTGGTTCCGGGATCCCCGGCTGCACGCGCGGGGATTCAGGCTGGCGATGTGATCGTCCGCTCCCGGAACC
>DATBXT010000277.1:0-4546 GCA_036514115.1 Gemmatimonadaceae bacterium | reverse complement strand
TTTCGAGCGGTTACGGAGCTCCGGATAGACATCCCCCATCTCGTCGATCACCACACGCACGACGTCGACGAGAGTAGGCTGCCGCCGGCCAAGCAGCCACGCGTGACGTACGCCGCGGCGAAGGATTCTGCGAAGGACATAGCCGCGCCCCTCGTTCGACGGGTACACGCCATCGGCGAGCAGAAACGCCACGGCGCGACTGTGATCCGCAATGACGCGAAACGATGCGCCCGCCTCTCCCCGATCGTATTTCTTCCGAACGGTCTTCTCGACCTGCGAGATAAGCGTGAGGAATGCGTCGGTGTGAAAACCGTTCGATTCGCCCTGCATGATTCCGGTGATCCGCTCGAGTCCAGCGCCGGTATCAACGGACGGCTTCGGCAGCGGCACCAGGGAGCCGTCAGGCTGACGGTCGTACTGCATGAAGACGAGATTCCAGAACTCGAGAAAACGCTCGCCCTCGGTTCCTTCGATGAATGCGTCCTTCGAGAATTCCTTCCGATGCAGCTCGCTCCACTCGCCCTTCGCACCAGCGGGAAAAGCGAAATCCTTCGCACTGAACGCCATATCAATGAAAATCTCGGTGCACGGTCCGCAGGGTCCGGTGTCGGCCATCTGCCAGAAGTTGTCGTGCGCACCCAGTCCGTAGATCCTGGAATCGGGCAATCCCGCAATTTCGCGCCAGAGCGCGCGCGCTTCGTCGTCCTCCTCGAACACCGTTACCCTGATGTGTTCGGGAGGAAGACTCAGCTCCTTCGTCACGAACTCCCAGGCGAAGCGGATCGCGTCGCGCTTGAAGTAGTCGCCGAAGGAGAAGTTCCCGAGCATCTCGAAGAACGTCTGATGGCGCTTCGTGTGTCCGACCTGCTCGAGATCGTTGTGCTTACCGCCGGCTCTGACGCACTTCTGCACGGTGGTTGCGCGCCGCTTTCCGCCCGGCGGCTGCTGCTGGCCGAGGAACACCTTCTTGAACTGGACCATCCCGGCGTTGGTGAACAGCAGCGTCGGGTCGTCGCCCGGCACCACAGAGGAGCTGGGATGGACGATGTGGCCGTTCTTCTCGAAGTAGTCGGTGAATTTCTTACGTATCTCGGCGGCTTTCATGCCCTAAATATACGTGACCCTGGGCGGGCTTCGAGCGTGCTGAACCCTTTATCAAACCGCGTTTTATCGTTAGGGATGACTCGTCATTCGCCGGTCGCGCACACCTCAAGTTAAAGCGGCGACAACGCGCTTGATCTCATCGACGTCATATCCACGACGCGCGAGAAACGCGAAGAGCCGGCGACGGATAACCAGCGGCTCGAGGTCGCCGAGCTGCGCGAGCTTCTTTTGCGCGACCCGCTCGATCATTGCGACGGTATCGATCTCTTCGTCGGCGACAACAGTGTCGATGGCAGCACCCGCAATGTCGCTCTTGATCCCCTTACGATAGAGATCCTGCGTCAGCCTCCGCTTCGACGCCCCAGTCGCGAGCATTTTCGACCGAGCGTACTGCTCGGCGTACTTCGCATCGTCGAGCAGCCCATTATCGACAAGGCGGCGGATCGCGTCATCCGCGTCCGCCGCCTCGTATTCTTTCTGACTCAGTTTTTTTCGCAGCGCCTGCGTCGAGTACGGACGCCCCGCCAGAAGGTTCAGAGCGTAGTTGTAGGCGCTGGGCTTGTTCAATCAGCCAGCTCGACCTCGGTCTCACCGGGAGCCGGAGGCTTGATCCCGAGCACCGTCTTCACTTTCTCCTCTACCTCGGAGAGCAGCGCAGGATTGTCCTTGAGGTACATCTTCGCGTTCTCGCGACCCTGACCGATTCTCTGCGCGCCATAGCTGTACCAGGCGCCCGATTTATCGATGATGCCCGACTCGGCGGCGATATCCAGCACCAGTGACGCGTGGCTGATGCCCTCGGCGTACATGATGTCGAACTCGGCCTGTTTGAACGGCGGCGCGACCTTGTTCTTCACGACCTTCACGCGGACGTGCGAGCCGATGACGTCTTCCTTCTCCTTCACCGGTGCGATACGGCGGATGTCGAGACGAACCGACGCGTAGAACTTGAGCGCCTTTCCACCGGTGGTCGTCTCGGGGTTGCCGAACATGACGCCGATCTTCTCGCGCAGCTGGTTGATGAAGATCACGGATGTCTTGGAGCGGGCGATCGCACCCGTGAGCTTGCGGAGCGCCTGGCTCATGAGACGAGCCTGCAGACCGACGTGTGAGTCACCCATGTCGCCTTCGATTTCAGCCTTGGGCACGAGCGCCGCGACCGAGTCGATCACGATGACGTCGACCGCGCCCGAGCGAACGAGGATCTCGCAGATCTCGAGTGCCTGCTCACCGGTGTCAGGTTGCGAAACGAGAAGGCTCTCGACGTCCACGCCGAGCTTCTGAGCGTAGTCGGTGTCGAGCGCGTGCTCGGCGTCGATGTACGCGGCGACTCCGCCGGCGCGCTGCGCATTGGCGACGACGTGGAGGCAGAGCGTCGTCTTGCCGCTCGACTCGGGGCCGTAGATCTCGGTTACCCGCCCGCGCGGAATTCCACCCACGCCGATCGCGGCATCGAGGTTGATCGCGCCGGTAGGAATGGACTCGACGCGAACGCGATCGGTCGAACCCATCTTCATGATGGCGCCCTTGCCGCAGTTCTTTTCGATCTGGGCGATCGCCAGGTTCAGCGCCTTTTTCTTGTCGTCGTTAACGGTCGATACGGCCATCTCTTTTCACCCTGTCGTTAGACGGTTTGACCTGGCTGGCAGGTGGGATTTCACTCGGGCTGGGCGGGCCGGGACAGCAAACAATGCCCTGCATCCCGGCACCCGAACAAACTACGAAACTCCGCACAAATTATCAAGATTTCCAAAAAGAAATTTCGGCCTGGGCGAGCCCGGCACGGACATCATTTTGACGCCACCAGAAACGCATTCTCGATATGTTGAACCCGGACGTTCCCCGCTCCAAGAATGACTCCGATCACATCGAACCGGAAGGTGTCGCCCGGCTCCTGAAAGCGAGCCATCCAGACCCTGGCCGAGCGGCTGAGCTCGCGCTGCTTTCTCCAGTTCACTGCCCCGATCGGCCCGCCAAAAGTGTTCGCTTTACGGGTCTTCACCTCAACGAAAGCAACTGTGCGCCCGGTGTCGGGCTCCCGCCGGGTGGCGACCAGATCGATGTCGCGGTGGCCGTTTCGAAACCGGCGTTCCGCGATCTCCCAGCCGTGCACAGCGAGCCACTTTTCCGCAACCCGCTCGCCACGCTCGCCCATCGCTTGCCGCGCCGCTGTCATGCCGGGCATACTACTGACCGTTCCGAGGGCTCAAGCATCTCATTTCTTCGCGCGGTGTCATAATGCGGCGTTTCGTCTTCGTGGTCGCGGCGGTTCTTCTCTCGCAGCAGGGTCTCGCCCAGCAAGCGCTCTCTCCCACTCAGGCAGAGGCTCGCGACATCTTCCGCGACCTGATCGAGATCAACACCGCTTACAAGGCGGGCAGCACGACCCCGGCAGCGCACGCTATCGCGAGGCGGTTCCTTGCGGGCGGCTTCCCCGCCAAAGACGTCATCGTCATCGGTCCCGCCGGCGACAAGGACTCGAGCGTTATCGTGCGCATGCAGGGCACTTCTACGTCGCTCAAGCCGATTCTGCTCATGGCGCACATCGACGTGGTCGAAGCCCTGGCCGCGGACTGGTCGCTCGATCCATTCAAGCTGACCGAGAAGGATGGATTCTTTTACGGCCGTGGCACCAGCGACATCAAGGACGGCGCGGCGACCCTCGCCGAGGCGTTGCTGCGCATGAAGCGCGAGAAGGTGGTGCCCAAGCGGACGCTCATCCTGGCGCTGACGGCGGGCGAGGAAGGTGGCGGCGGTTACAACGCCATGACGTGGCTGGTGCAGAATCACCGCGACCTCATCGACGCCGAGTTCGCGCTCAACGTCGACTCGGGCGATCCTCTGATCAAGAACGGGAAACGGTACCTTCGCGCGCTCCAGACCAGTGAAAAATTCTATCAGTCGTTTGCGCTCGAGGTGACCAACAAGGGCGGGCACAGCTCGCTTCCGACGCCGGACAACGCAATCGCTCGTCTCGCCGACGCAATTCGGCGGGTGGCTCGCTACCAATTTCCGGTTCATCTCACCGAAACCACCAAAGCGTATTTCGAAAGGTCCGCCGAGCTCGAGCCAGGAGTTATCGCCGCGGACATGCGTGCTATCGCGCGCAATCCGACCGACTCGGGCAGCGCAGCACGCCTCTCGGCGTCGCCATTCTACAACGCGCAGCTGCGGACCACGTGTACGCCGACGATGATCGAGGGCGGCCACGCGCCTAACGCGCTTCCCCAGCGAGCACGAGCCGTCGTGAACTGTCGGATTCTTCCCGGAGAGATGCCGGACGCCGTAAAGGCGACACTCGTCCGGGTGGTCGCGGACGACTCGGTGAAAGTCAGCTTCGTCGACGACGGCAACCGCAAACCCGCGGAGGCTTCACCGCTCACCGGAGCGATCGTAAAGCCGCTCGAAAGTGTCACCGCGCGACTCTGGCCGGGCGTGCCGT
>DATBXT010000276.1:0-18494 GCA_036514115.1 Gemmatimonadaceae bacterium | reverse complement strand
GGAGTGGTGGATGCATCGGTGAATCTCGTCACCAAAAGCGCCGCGGTCCGCTACGATCCCGCCGCTGTCAGCCCCGAGCGGCTGCTTGCCACGGTGCGCGCGACTGGCTACGACGCGGAGCTGACGGCGCCAGACGTTGATGTCCTCGCCGAATCCGCCGGCGACCCTGACGAGGTTCGCGAGTTCAGAACCCTCCTCGTGCGCGCCTCAGTGAGCGGGATAGCCGGCGCTGCGGCCATGGCACTGACGATGGCCGCAATGGCGAACGCGGCCGTGAATTATTCCCTCCTTGGTTTGACGGCTGTGATCCTGCTCTGGGCAGCGCGCGGCATCTACCGCGGTGCATGGAGGGCGGTGCGTCACGGATCCGCTGACATGAACACGCTCGTCGCCCTCGGAACCGGCTCGGCGTTCATCTACTCCGTGGTGGCGACGGTTGCTCCCGACCTCTTCGCCCGGAACGGGATTCCCGCTGCCGTCTATTACGAAGCCGTGATTTTCATCGTCGCGTTCGTGCTGGCGGGCCGCGCGATCGAAGCCCGCGCCCGCGGGAAGACTGCCGGTGCACTGAGGAAACTCGCTTCGCTGTTGCCGGCGACTGCCCGGGTAAAGAGCGGTGACGATTTGGTCGACAAGCCGCTCGCCAGCGTGCAGTCGGGCGAGACTATATGGGTGCGCCCAGGCGAGCGCATCCCTGTCGACGGAATTCTGCTGGACGGCGGAAGTGAGGTCGACGAATCGATGCTCACCGGCGAACCTTTGCCCGTGGTGAAAACTGCGGGGGACCGCGTTGTGGGCGGAACGCTCAATACCACTGGAGCGTTCAGCTATCGCGCCACCAGCGTGGGTGCGGACAGTGTTCTGTCCCAGATCGTAAAGCTGATGCGCGACGCCCAGGCGTCCCGCGCGCCCATCCAGAAGCTGGCGGACAAAGTGAGCGCCGTATTCGTTCCCACGGTGCTCGCGATCGCGATAGTCACGTTCGTCGCGTGGTATCTCTTCGCGGGACACGAGGCGCTGCCGCGCGCGATTGCCGCGGCGGTTTCCGTTCTCATTATTGCCTGCCCGTGCGCCATGGGTCTGGCGGTTCCGACGGCGGTAATGGTTGCCACGGGCCGCGGCGCCGAGCTGGGATTGCTGATCAAAGGCGGTGAGATACTTCAGCGCGCAGGCGACGTCGACACGGTTGTCTTCGACAAAACGGGCACTGTAACCGAAGGTCAACCTGCTGTGAGACGGATAATCCCCATGGGTGACGCCTCGGAGACGGAAGTTCTCGCGGTGGCTGCATCACTCGAGCGACATTCCGAGCACCCGTTTGCCACCGCCGTCATTCGGATAGCCGACAAACGCGGCGTTGTGTCGCGGCCGGTGACCGACTTTCGATCTCACACGGGGAGCGGCGTATCCGGCAAACTTGGAAGTCAGCGTGCCTCCGCTGGAAATGCCCAGATGATGCGCACGCTCGGAATCAGCGTCGATGAGAACGCTCAGAACGCGTCACTCGAGCCAGGCGGCAGCGATCTGTATGTTGCGATCGATGGAAGAATCATTGGCAAGATCATCGTTGCCGATGCACTGCGGTCGTCCTCACGCGAGGCAGTGGATAGGCTGAAGACACTCGGAGTTCAGGTCGTGCTGCTGACAGGTGATCGTCGGAACGTTGCGGAGACCGTAGCGGCGAGCACCGGCATAGATCGCGTCGTCGCCGAGGTGCTTCCGGACGGCAAGGTTCAGGAGATCGCTGCGCTGCAATCCGCTGGGCGAGTGGTAGCGATGGTAGGTGACGGAATAAACGATGCGCCTGCTCTCGCGCAGGCGGACGTGGGCATCTCGATGCCGAAAGGGACTGACGTCGCCATCGAAGCAAGCGACATAGCCCTGATGCGCAGCGATCTGCGCGGCGTTGCAGCCGCCATCTCGCTGTCTCGAAGAACCATGGCGACGATGAAACAAAATTTGTTCTGGGCGTTCGTGTACAACGTCATCGGGATTCCGGTCGCCGCCGGCGTGCTCTACCCGCTGACCGGTGTCATGCTCAGTCCGATACTCGCCAGCGCGGCGATGGCACTCAGCTCGGTCAGCGTCGTGACGAACAGTCTTCGCCTGCGCCGGGTGAAACTGGCGTGACCCACGCACTGGAGGAACGGAGTTGACTGCGAAAGCGAAAACCGTCCACGCGAATCCCGCTGACGAGACATCCGAATGCGGTTGCGCCGTTCGTGAGGCCGGCAGCTCGCGCAAGGCGGCGGGGGTCGACCCCGAAGTAAAGTCGAGAAATATCAGACGCCTTCGACGCATCGAGGGACAGGTGCGCGGGCTGCAGAGGATGGTCGACGACGATCGCTACTGTGCCGACATCCTTACCCAGATTTCATCCGTCCAGGAAGCGCTGCGTGGAGTGGGAAGGGAGCTGATGCGCAATCACCTGAAGCACTGCGCGACCGGGGCCATCCGCTCCGGCGGAACGGAGGCAGATCGGATGTACGACGAGTTGGTGGATCTCATGTACACCCACAGCCGTTAGGCGCGGCCCGCGGCACTTAACCCCTCCGATCAGGGCTGAAACCGGCCCACTCTTGCGCCCGTATTGTACCAATGTGATAGTACAAGCAGACAATGCCTACTTTCGACGTGGATCCGAAGAGCCCGACGCCCATCTATGCCCAGCTCGATCGGGCAATTCGGGCATCGATCGCAACGGGAGCGCTCACGACCGGCACCCAGCTGCCAACGGTGCGACAGCTGGCAGTGGATCTGGCGGTGAACGCGAATACCGTCGCGCGGGTTTACGCGCAGCTGGAGCGCGACGGAATCCTGGAGACACAGCGGGGAGTCGGGACATTCGTTCGCGAGGTACCGACGCCACAGGCGGCGCGGACACACCGCGAGCGCGAGCTGCGTGACTTGATCCGGCGTTTTGTCGGCGACGCGGCGGTGTTGGGTTTCACTTTACCAGAGCTAATCGACCAGCTCAGACATGAGGAGAAGAAATAGATGCCAGACTTGAACGAAGTTCTCGCAGCACGACGCGCCGCGCGGGCTTCGCGGTCGCAGGGTCGTGTCAATGTGGTTGCAGTTTTCATTCTGCTGATCTCGGTGGTGCTCGGCGTTGCCATTACGGCCGGTACGCAAAATCCGGCATGGCTGGCGATATGGCTGGTGGCAGGATTTGTATTCGCACAGTCTCCGAAGATCGCCAAGCAGTGGGAGCGCGCAATTGTTCTACGGCTCGGACGCTACACCGGACTCAAGGGACCCGGTCTTTTCTGGATCACACCCTTTTTAGAGAACGTCTCCAGCTACATCGACCAGCGGGTCGTCACCACCAGCTTCGCCGCCGAGGAGACGCTGACGTCCGATACGGTGCCGGTGAACGTGGACGCCGTCCTGTTCTGGATGGTGCACGACTCCGAGAAGGCCGCGCTGGAGGTCCAGGATTACGCGCAGGCCGTGAGCTGGGCAGCACAAACGGGTCTTCGCGATATCATCGGCAGAACGTCACTCACCGAGCTCCTGCGCGGGCGCGAGCGCATAGAAGCCGAGCTTCAAAGTCTGATCGATCAGAGATCGAACCCATGGGGAGTCACCGTTCAGTCGGTCGAAATGCGCGACATAGTAATTCCAGCGTCGCTGCAGGATGCGATGTCGCGGGAAGCACAGGCGTCGCGTGAAAAGTCGGCGCGCATCATCCTCGGCCAGGCGGAAGTGGAGATAGCCAATCTCTTCTTCGAGGCGTCGAAGTCATATCAGAACAATCCGACCGCGCTCCACCTGCGCGCGATGAACATCCTCTACGAGGGCCTCAAGGAAAAGGGCGCCCTGATGTTGGTGCCCAGCACTGCAGTGGAGTCGATGGGACTTGGCGGACTGATGGGTGCGGCGGCTCTGCGCCAGCAGACCCTGAGCGAGGGCGAGGCGAAGGCGGGACCGCCAGCCGTCTGATCGAAGTGGCTTAAAAAAAAGGCGCGTCCGATTGGACGCGCTTTTTTTTTGACGCGCGCGCGGCTAAACCGTTTGGCCAGCGCGTTGAGCGGAGACGAGCTTCGGCGCTGGTTGTGCTTCCGAGAGCAGCTTCGTCACGAAGCGCTGGCCTTCGGAGATCCTTTCGACCTCGACGGCAATCGCGTCCACTGACTCTTCGAGTCGTTCCAGGCGCTGCGCTGTCTGGGCGAAGGCTGCCGGTGGCGGGCCCTGCCTGCTCGCTCGGCGCCAGAGACCGCGCGCTATTCCCACCGAGATCGGGAAGAGAACGAAGATGATCCCCAGTATCGAAAGGGTCGTCTGCTGCCGGTTGCTCATCCCACCCGCGAACGGCGCGTTCGATGTAGTGCCCACAAGACCCACTGCCGCACTCAGTTGCTGCCCGGTCGTCTGGATATCCGATTCGAGCTGCAGCTGACGCGCGTCGAGCAGAGCGAGACGACTTTCCAGACCTTTGACCGCAGTGGGGTCGCCGGTCTGCTTCAATTGGCTGATCAACTTCGAGCGCCGGCTGTCGACGGACTGCAGTTGGTTGGAAAGCTCTTCACGTTGCGCCTTGAGGGCGTCGAGCTGCCGCGCGCTGGGCGGCGCCGTAATAGTGACTCCCCCGCCTGAAGCGGACGGAACGCGCACGGTAAAGGTCTGGTTCGGAGCCGGAGTGGCGGCAGTTTGGGCTTCTGCCTGCGCGGCCTGCGGAGTCTGCGCGGTCTGCGGGTTTTGCATGATGTATCTCTACGTCGCCGCGGGTGGGCTGTCAAACTCGAACGGGCTCTTCGCCTGTTCGGTGCCCACCCGGCCAGGAGCGATGTCCGCTCTCACATACACCTCGGATCGCACCGGAGCGTTGTCCTGCCGCCGGAGAATCGCCAGTTGACCGATGTGGGTCAACGCGTCGGATATCGGCCCCTGAAACAGTTCCTCAGGTGTCACTCCGAGAGGCGCATCGGATGCCAGATAACGATCGAGCGCAAGCAGCGACGCGTGAAACCGGTCGACCTCCTTGCGCCAGAGTCCGGGCTTGGCGTGCACCCATTCCTCTTTGCCCCTCGCCATGGTCAACGCCCAGTCGAAGAGGTCGCCAAGGTGCGCGAGAAGCTCCAGCGGTGTGCGTGCATTTTTCCCGAGCTGAAAGTTTCCGAAGCCGGCCGGTGCGTCGCGCTCCACTTTCGCCGCGCGGTAAGCGACGGTCGCCAGGGTGTGTCGGAGAAAGCCGCGCTTTGGGTCGTTCAATGCCAGTCCGGCTCGTCGCTGAGAGTGTCCACATGCACGCGGCTCGCTGACGCCTTGCCGGACAATCGCTGCCACCCGCCGTTGCTGTTTCGATGCGCCACAGCTATCTCGAAGCTGTCTGGGGGAAACCAGCGCGCGTGATTGTAATCATCATCGCAGTCACACCCGCCCCCGCCGGGGCCTTTGACCACGATCGCTCCCGTCCGGAGGTCCCGCACGATCCCATAGGTCCCGGGGTTCGCGGGCATCGTGTCCTCCCCGACGTAAGCCAGATAACGGCCGTCCGGTGAAACGAGAACGTCCTGATAGGACGGCCAGACGTCCTCTGGAAGCGGGGTCGTCTCAACTCTGTGCTGGCCGAGCCGCAGCGTGAATATCTGGCGCTGCGGCGTCGATGAATCTTCGGAGAGCTGGAGCAGACCGATCACGAGACTGTCACCGACGATGATCGGCGCCGGCGGCACAACATTGCGAACGGTGTCGGCCCCAAGGCGGGAGACGACCGCGATGCGGTAGACAGTTCCGGTGTCTTCCATCGGCTCCCAGGATTGCGCGTAGGCGGAGTCGATGACCTGTACGCGCGTCGTGGAGCGGTCATCGTCGCGCGCACAGGCGCCGCTCGCGACTACCGCAACCGCGCCCAGTAGGAGAATCAGACTCCGTGTCTGCATCGCTAGGATGTAGCAGACGCGTCGATGGGTCGGCAAGAGCAGACGGCCGCGAGGGGCGCCGTCTGCGAAGCGCTAGCGAAGAAAACGCTCGGCAAGTTGAGCCAGGCGCTCATCGCCCTCGCGTTCCGCTCTTTGTCCAATGACTTCGACGTAAGAACGCAGCTTCTTTTCACCCCAGTAGTAACCGGTCGCACTCTCTGCGCTTCCCGTGTCACCGGCGCGCGCAGCCTCGAGCAGAGCTTCGGCCGCTGCCGCGTCGTAGCCGGGGTCTTCCCGCGGCGGAAGGGAATACCGTTTGCCCGGATCGCCCCACGCTCCTCCATCTTCTTTTACGAACGCACGCGACATCGGTTTGGCCTCGACGGATACGCGGAAATGTCGCAGCTTTCACGCCGTGATCACGGGTCTTGCAGATTAGCTGTCGACCCGACAAAAAGTGGAGGCTGTGTGAGAGACGAAACCTTCGAGGAGCAGCAAGAGATTCTGGACCCCCATCGCCGGGAGGAGCGCGCCGCCGCGGGCGTCGAGTTCGCCGGCCGTATTCGGCAGAGAGGAGTCCTGCTCACCGGGGCGGAGACAAGCGCTCAGCTCGATGATCTCAGTACTGCGATCGATCGCTTCGAGGCCGCCGTGGTGGCGCGCGGTGGAGATCTCTTCGTGAATAGTCCGTCTTCCGACCAGCCCGAGAGCCCTGAATTCGTGATTCCGCGTCGCGTACCAGGTGAAGACGCTGAGGCCTACGCGTCCCGCATCAACGAGGCAGCGGAGCGTTTGGAGAAAGCCGACCTCTAGAAGATCGCCGCGCCGGTGAGTAGCAGCGCGACTCGGAGTATTCGCTGGGCCCAGGCGGGCCTGCTCGTCAACGCCCTGCTGGTCCTCGTCAAGCTGATTGCGGGAATCGTCGGCCACGCCAACGCGCTCGTGGCTGACGCCATCGAATCGTCTGCCGACATTTTTTCGTCGCTGATCGTGTGGATGGGACTGAGCATTGCCACGCGCCCCGCCGATGAGGACCATCCGTACGGACACGGAAAGGCAGAGCCGCTCGCGGCGGCCGTCGTGTCACTGATGCTCATCGGCGCGGCGGTTGGTATCGCCATTCTGGCTATTCGCGAGATCGTAACGCCGCACCACCTCCCGGCGCCGTTCACTTTATTCGTCGCCGCCGGAGTGATCCTGCTCAAGGAGATGCTCTACCGGCGGGTATCGCGCGTCGGCAACGAAGTTGGCGGTACGGTCGTCGCGGCCGACGCCTGGCACCATCGCGCTGACGCGGTGACGTCGCTCGCCGCCTTCATCGGCATCAGCGTGGCGCTGATCGGCGGTGCAGGGTGGGAAGCGGCGGACGACTGGGCGGCGCTGTTCGCAGCCCTCATAGTCGCCATAAACGGCTTACGGACACTGCGTCCGGCCATCTCCGCCCTGATGGACGAAGCTCCGGACGCTGTCCTGAAAGAGCGCGCCACCCAGGCCGCGCTCGGCGTATCAGGAGTGCGACACATCGAGAGCCTCCACGTGCGCGCCTCCGGACTGGGTTTCTACGTCGACCTGCACGCCCAGGCAGATCCGACGATATCTCTCGAAGATGCGCACGAGATCGCAGCTACCGTGAAGTACGCCATTCGCGCAGCGGTGCCCAGTGTTGTCGGGGTACTGGTCCACATGGAACCGTACCGCGCCGCCTAGTCGCGGTTCCAGTCTCCGCTGTTGCCGCCCCGTTTTTCGGTGAGTCGCACGCCGGACATCTGCATCCCGCGATCCATTGCCTTGGCCATGTCATAGATCGTAAGCAGAGCGACTGTGACGGCGGTGAGCGCTTCCATCTCCACTCCGGTTCGTCCCTGAGTGGATGCCCATCCCGTCACCCGCAATCCAGGAAGCATGCGATCCACTTCCACGTCGATTCCGGCGTCGGTAAGCGCGATCGGGTGGCAAAGTGGAATGAGGTCCGCTGTACGCTTGGCTGCCATGACTCCTGCGATTCTGGCGGTGGCGATCACGTCACCCTTCGTCACGGCGTTCCGTGCGATTGCCTCCAGCGTCTCCGCGGACATCGAAATCGATCCTTCGGCGCGGGCAGTGCGCGCCGTTTCCGGCTTTGATCCGACATCCACCATGCGAGCGCGGCCGGAGGAGTCGGTGTGGGTCAGGTCGCTCATTTCAGCGTCGCCGAAAGCTGCCGCACAAGCCTCGACGCGATTAGCTGCGGATTGACGTTGGTTTCCGTGAGCGTCAGCGCTTTCAGGACTGATTCCACCGCTTCGCTGGCGGCGGCCGCCGCTTTTGGATCGTTGCGGTGAAGCGCATCGCGGGCACGCTCTCCGAGAAGATCGACGAGCGCCTCGAGAGTGTCGGCAAAAATCCCCCGCGCTCCAGCAACCCCTTGCGACAGCGCGGTCACGTGAATCGCTGACGCGCGACCGTTGGTGGCGGCATCCACCATTCGGCGCGCGTTGAGCGTCGCCCTCTTCCGGCCGTCACCGGTGAACAGCGATCCCGGCGATCCGGCGGCGGCGCGCACGCGCTCCGAGGTCGACGCCTTGCTCTTTTCATCCAGTGCTTTTTTCACGACTGGATCTTCAACAAAGGCGCGAACGACTTTGTCGTCGAGGAGCGGGATGCGAACCGTCACGACGCGCGAGCGGATGGTGGGTAGCAGTGCGCCGGGTTCACTCGATGTCAGAATGATTGTGGTGTTGCCTGGCGGTTCTTCGAGGAGCTTCAGGAAGGCGTTTGCCGCCATATCCGAGCCCTCCTGCGGCACCATTCGCTCGGCGTCACCGATAATGAACACTTTGCGTCTGCCGAACGCGGGCGCCACCGCGGCAAGTTGCACGAGATAGCGCACGGTCGCGACGTAGATGCCCTCGGAGCCTGAGGGGGAAGGATAGAGGCCGCCATCGTCCGCGCGTTCTTTGACCGCTTCGGCGTAATCGTCCTTGATTTGTTCGAGATCGGGATCGGAATCCTTGAGCCTTGGCCGCGGGAAAACCCAGTGAAGGTCGGGATGCGCGAGCTGAGTCGCATAACGGCAGCTCAGACACACTCCACAAGGCGCATTTTCCGCACTGGTGCAAAGGAGTTCCTGGGCGATCGCCAGCGCCAGGCGCTGCTTGCCTACGCCGCGTGGTCCCTGAAACAAAAGGCTCGAGGGAAGCGTGCCCGCGCGCCGGCTTGCTGAGAGCCGTTCCCGGATCCGCTCATGGCCGTAGAGGTCGACGATTGTCACATCCAAATATGGTTTGGAAAGCGCCGCCGAACAGGTGTCCACGGCCAATGTTTGCGTGGCACATTTTCTGACTGATCCTTTGTTCTCACGCACCGCACATTGAACACGGAGACCTCATGCCCAGCCAGCTCAAAGGACGCAAAGTCGCATTCCTCGCCACCGACGGTGTGGAGCAAGTCGAGCTCGCGGCCCCGTGGAACGCGTTGAAAGAGGTCGGCGCGGAGGTAGTGTTGATCTCCGATCACCAGGGCGAGATCGAATCGGTAAACCATAAAGAGAAGGGCGAGAAATTTCGGGTTGACCGGGAAGTCGCCGGCGCGAGCGCCCGCGACTTCGACGCCCTGGTGCTCCCCGGGGGCGTGGCCAACCCCGACAAGCTCCGAACGAACAAGGATGCGGTCGGATTCGTCCGCCAGTTCATGGAGCTGGACAAACCTGTGGCCGCGATCTGTCACGGGCCGTGGCTGCTCGTAGAAGCGGATGCAGTGAGGGGACGCACCATCACGTCGTGGCCGAGCCTGGAGACCGACGTCAAGAACGCCGGCGGGGCGTGGGTAGACAAGCAGGTCCAGCTCGATCAAAAGCTCCTGACAAGCCGCAAGCCCGACGATCTGCCGGCGTTTTGCGCCAAGCTGGTGGAGCTCCTGACGACGGCGATCGACGAGCGCAGGCTCGATAAAATGGTGGAGCAGAGCTTCCCGGCCAGCGATCCGCTTCCGGGTCCGATCGCGCTGAGTTAACGGAACCACGGGGCTGCCGGGGAGTTCAAAAGAGGAGCGCGGCAGGTGGATGCTTTGCCGCGTAAAGTACTTGACAATCCTTGAATGCAGCCGTAGCTTCGACCATGGCCTCGGTCAGACCCCTACATCGCGTTCCACCCACCGAACCGCCGGCGCTCCACGCCCGGGCGATGGACAACCTCCGTTTCATCCGCGACACGATGGAGGCGGCAGGCGCCTTCACGGCGGTGTCCGGGTGGGGAATGGTCGCTGTCGGCGTTATTGCGACGGTCGCCGCAACGATAGCGTCTGCCCAGCACTCCGTCCTTCGATCGATCTTCGTCTGGATGGCCGCGGCGGTCCTCGCTCCGTGCGTGATGATGTGGGCAATCGTCCGGAAGGCGCGGCGGGCTCACGTCCCGCTTCTGTCCGGCCCGGGAAGAAAATTCGTCCTGAGTTTTTCGCCGCCGATGTTCGTCGGGGCGCTGCTCACCATTGTGTTGTATCGGGCGGGACTCGTCGCTGCGATTCCAGGTATGTGGCTCCTGCTTTACGGCACGGCAGTGGTTGCAGGCGGCGCATTTTCGGTGAGGATCGTGCCCGTGATGGGCATTTGCTTCATGCTGGCAGGAACGCTGGCGATTTTCACTCCAACCTCGTGGAATGACTGGATCATGGCGATCGCGTTCGGCGGGCTTCACATCGCGTTCGGGGTTTTTATTGCGCGGAGGCACGGTGGCTAAACACGGCGCGGCTCGCGACGACCGGCGTCCCAACGTGGGCGAGTTACGTACCGTGCGCGGTAAATCCGACGGCGTGACGATGTCCGCGCGCGCCGATGCGCTGGACCGGCTCATTCACGAGCGTCTGCGACTTGGGATCGTCAGCGCGCTGGCGGTCAACGATTCTCTCAGCTTCAGTGATCTCAAGAAGCTGATGAAGACCACCGACGGCAACCTCAGCGTGCACGCGCGGAAGCTCGAGGAAGCGGAGTACATCACGTGCACCAAATCGTTTGAGGGGCGGATGCCGAAGACCGAGTATCGGCTCACGCCCAGTGGCCGACGCGCCCTCGAGCGGTACCTGGATCACATGGAAGCGATCATCCGCGCCACCAGAGAGCGCTGATCGGGTGTCACACAACCATCATTCAGTGAAGCATACGCACGCCCGAACTTCCCAGCCGACGGCGGCCGAGAGGGGAATCCACGTCGCGATCATCATGGACGGTAATGGCCGCTGGGCGAACTCGCGCGGCCGGCCACGCACCGCCGGTCATATCGCCGGCGCCCGCGTAGTACGAAAGATCGTGGAAGCCGCGCCCGACGCCGGCATCGGCATGCTGACTCTGTACGCATTCTCCGCGGATAACTGGGCCCGTCCTTCCCGTGAGGTTGCCCTGCTGATGCGTCTGTTCCGACGCTATCTGGTGGCGGAGACCGACCGCTGCGTAACCAACGACGTCCGGATGCGCATCATCGGTCGTCGCGATCGCATTCCGGGCGAATTGTTGCGCGCCATCAACGCCGCTGAAGAGGCGACCCGGCAGTGCGAGCGCCTCGAGCTGCGCATTGCTGTCGACTATTCGTCGCGTGACGCGCTGGTGAGGGCGGCCGAATATCTGAACCGGGACGAGCCCGTCACGCGCGAGGCGCTTTCGCGCGCGATGTGCCGGGTCGATCACTGGGATGGACCTTACCGTGACGTCGATCTCCTCATACGGACAGGCGGCGAGCAGCGTCTGAGCGACTTTCTGCTCTGGGAGTGCGCGTACGCCGAGCTGTACTTCACCGATCGGCGGTGGCCGGATTTCACGGCGACGGATCTGCAGAATGCGGTGGCGGAGTTCCACTCGCGGGAGAGAAGGTTCGGGACGGTGCCGGAGGCCGCGGCCGGCTAAGCGCCTTAACGCCCCAAACTTCCACACGTCTAATTGTCATGACCGCCGCAGTGTGCGGCGGCCCTCAACGTTTGTGGAGGTATTGGAATGTTTGCTCGTTCTTTGGCGCTCGGCGCCATGATGCTCGTTGGAGTTGCGGGAATTTCGGCTGCGCAGTCGACGACCGCCCCCAAGGCGAAAGCGGACAGCGGCTTCCATCGTCGCGGACCCCGCGCCGGTGGCGAGATGCGCGGCGAATTCGGACGCGGTGAATTCGGACGTGATCTCAATCTGACCGACGCCCAGAAGGCCCAGATCAAGGCGATTCGTGCCAAGTACAAGCCCCAGAATGAGGCGCTCCGTACGCAGGCCAAGCCTTACATGGAAGCGGCGCGTGCCGCTCGTCAGAAGGGTGACACCGTCGGATTCCGCACCAACATGGAGAAGGCCCGTCAGGTGATGCAGGGTGGCCAGTCCGTTCGCACCCAGGAGACGGCCGAGATCCGCAATGTGCTGACCGCGGAGCAGCGCGCAAAGTTTGACGCGAAGCAGAAAGAGTTCGCCGAGCGTCGCGCGAAGGGTGGCCACAAAGGATGGGACAAGAAAGGTCCCAAGGCCCCCGCAGCAAGGTCATAAGCAACTCGCCATAATCAGAAAGCCTCCGACCACACGGTCGGGGGCTTTTTGTTTTCGTAGATCGCTGTGCCCGGCTTCCAGCCGCACGTCGTCAAAACTAACTTTGCCATGACCGGGTCACGTTCACTCTCCCGCGCGAAGCGCGAGGTACCTGATCGATGGCAACTGAAGTCGTCCAGCTCACGCGCCGCAGGTTCGGCGAGACGATGCGTCGCGATGCGTGGTGGATTCAGCCGCTAGTCGTATTCGTCGTTCTTACGTGCTTTTTAGTGTATGCGACGTGGGCCGCCTTCCAGAACAAGTTCTACTCCTTCGGTAACTACCTCTCGCCTTTTTACTCGCCGCTCCTTTTTGCGGACTCTCCCCACGCCTGGATACATGGGACGCGTCCTTCATGGGTGCCGAGCTTCCTCCCGTTTTCGCCGGCTCTGCTGATTCTGCCGTTCCCCGCCGGTTTCCGGCTCACCTGCTACTACTATCGGGGCGCCTATTACAAGGGATTCTGGGCGGACCCACCCAGCTGCGCCGTCGGCGAGCCGCGCAAAAGCTATCGCGGGGAGCGCTTTTTCCCGCTGGTGATTCAGAACATTCACCGCTATTTCCTCTACGCCGCACTGGTCTTTCTGATCATACTGGCCCACGACGCGTACAAGGGCATGTTCTTCTTCGACCGGAACACCGGACGTGAGAATTTCGGGATCGGCCTCGGCACGCTCATTCTGACCGTCAACGTTATCCTGCTGGGCGGCTACACGCTGGGCTGCCATTCGCTGCGACATCTCGTCGGTGGCTATCTCGATCGCCTTTCGGGGGCTCCAGTCCGCAAAACCACCTATGATTGTGTGAGCTGCCTGAACCGCGGGCACATGCGCTGGGCGTGGTGCAGTCTTGTCTGGGTCGCGTTCTCGGATGTCTTCATCAGACTCTGCGCGATGGGTATCTGGCACGACGTGAGGCTGATCTAGTGCCGGAGTATCAGAGACACGAGCACGACGTGCTCGTGATCGGTGCCGGTGGCGCCGGACTTCGCGCCGCCATCGAGGCAGCGCACGGCGGCGCATCGGTCGGGCTGGTGTGTAAGTCACTGCTCGGCAAAGCGCACACGGTGATGGCCGAGGGAGGTGTGGCGGCCGCGCTAGGCAACGTGGACGACCGCGACAACTGGATGGTGCACTTCGCCGATACCATGCGCGGCGGACAATATCTGAATAACTGGCGGATGGCGGAACTCCACGCGAAGGAAGCTCCTGACCGTGTCCGCGAGCTGGAGGCTTGGGGCACAGTGTTCGACCGCACGCCGGACGGCCGTATCCTGCAGCGCAATTTCGGCGGCCACAAATATCCACGTCTCGCCCACGTCGGTGATCGCACGGGTCTGGAGATGATCAGGACGCTCCAGGACTACGCCGTCTACCAGCCGATCGACGTGCACATGGAGTGCACGATTGTCTCGCTTCTGAAGGATGGGAATCGCGTCGCCGGCGCACTCGGCTACGACCGCGAGCGCGGACGTTTCAAGCTTTTTGCGGCGAAGGCGGTTGTCCTCGCCACGGGTGGAATCGGCAGAGCGTTCAGCGTCACCAGCAACAGCTGGGAATACACTGGCGACGGACACGCGCTTGCGTACAACGCGGGCGCCGCTCTGCAGGACATGGAATTCGTTCAGTTCCACCCGACGGGAATGGTGTGGCCACCGAGTGTGCGCGGTATTCTGGTCACTGAAGGCGTGCGCGGCGAAGGCGGGATTCTCGTCAACAAGGAAGGTCGCCGATTCATGTTCGCCGACATTCCCGAGAACTATCGAAACCAAACCGCGGACAACGAAGAAGAAGGCTGGCGATACACCCAGGGCGACAAGAATGCGCGTCGCCCGCCCGAGCTGCTCACCCGGGATCACGTCGCGCGCGCGATCATGAAAGAAGTGCGCGAAGGCCGGGGCAGCCCGCACGGAGGAGTGTTTCTCGACATCTCGTGGATACGCAGCAAGCTCTCCAATGGCGAAGAGCATATCCGCAAAAAACTTCCGAGCATGTACCACCAGTTCAAGCAGCTGGCGGACATCGACATCACCAAGGAGCCGATGGAAGTCGGCCCGACGACGCATTACGTGATGGGCGGCATTCGCGTCGATGGTGATACCCAGATGTCGACGCTGCCCGGACTCTTCGCCGCCGGAGAATGTGGCGCGGGACTGCACGGTGCGAACAGACTGGGTGGTAACTCGCTGTCGGATCTGCTGGTTTTTGGGATGCGCGCGGGAAAATTCGCGGCGGAGTACGCAGGGAGGCAGGCGACGCCGCGCGCGGACACCCAACAGGCGGATGAAATCGTGCGACTCGCGCTCGAGCCGTTCAATCGAACGGGGAGCTCCGAAGGACCCTACCAGGTCGAGCACGATCTCCAGACGATGATGCAGGAACTTGTCGGAATCGTGCGACGCGAGGAGGAGATCCGTCGCGCTATCGAGGGGCTCACGGCATTGAACGAGCGCGCCCGCAAGGTTTCGGTTACCGGTAACCGCGAGTACAATCCGGGGTGGCACACCGCGCTCGACCTTCAGAATCTGCTGACAGTCGCCGAGATCGTTGCGCGCGCAGCGCTCGAGCGAAAGGAGAGCCGCGGTGGACATTTCCGCGACGACTATCCCGAGAAAGATCCGAACTTCGGCAAGTTCAACATCGTCATTCGCCGTGGTCCGAACGGTGAGGCGCAGCTCTCGCGCGAGACGATACCGGAAATGCCTGAGCATCTGAAGCGAGTCATCGAGGAGAATAAATGACGGCTGCGAAAGAATCGCTCACCAGCATTGTTCAGAGTGGCCAGCGGGCCGCGCAGCGCAGCGACACCAGCGCCGGAACGGAGACGCGTACGGCGACTTTCCGGGTGTGGCGGGGGAATGGAAGCACCGGACAGCTGCAGGATTATTCCGCCAGGGTTTCGGAGGGTATGGTCGTCCTCGATGCCATCCACCAGATCCAGGCGGAAACGGCAACCGATCTGGCCGTGCGATGGAACTGCAAGGCAGGAAAGTGCGGGTCGTGTTCGGCGGAGATCAACGGCATGCCCCGGCTGATGTGCATGACGCGCCTGAGTGAGCTGGACATGGACAAGCCGGTCACTGTCGAGCCCATGCGGGCTTTTCCTCCACTCAAGGATCTCGTAACCGACGTCTCGTCGAATTTTCGCGCGAAGAAGCGTATCCGCCGCTTCACGCCTCGCCCGCCGGACGCGCCAGACGGGACCTGGCGCATCGCCCAGTCCGATGCCGATCGCGTCCAGGAGTTCCGGAAGTGCATCGAGTGCTTTCTGTGCCAGGACGTCTGTCACGTGTTGCGTGACCATCATCTGCACGAACAGTTCGTCGGCCCGCGCCTGCTTGTCCACGCCGCTCAGCTGGAGATGCACCCACTCGACATCCTCGACCGCACCGACGAACTGAAAGAGAGCCACGGCATCGGCTACTGCAACATCACCAAGTGCTGCACGAAGGTCTGTCCGGAGCACATCACCATAACCGACAACGCGATCATTCCGCTCAAGGAGCGGGTAGTAGATAAACACTACGATCCGCTGGCGAAACTCGTTCGGTTGTTCAGGGGTAAGAGGACGGGAAGCGGGATGCGCGATGCGGGAAGCGCAGTCAGCACGGATAACCAGCCAGGGAAGGGGCGGTGACAGAGCAGTTCAATCTCAAGCCGATTTCCAGAGAAGCGATTCCTCGCGCTATTCAAAAGGCGGAGCGCTATCGTCTCATCAACCAGTCGTGGGCGGCGGAAAGCATATGTCGGGACATTCTGGAAATCGACCCCGGGAATCAGCAGGTGCTGGTGATGCTCGTGCTCGCTTTGACTGACCAGCTTTCTGCAGGGCATGCGACGGTGATGAAGGCCGTTAACGAGACTTTGCCACGCATAACGGACCAGTATCAGCGCGCGTACTATACGGGGATCACGTCTGAGCGCAGCGGACAGGCGCATCTTCTCAGAGGTGGCATGGGCAGCGGTGCGATGGCTTACGATGCGCTGCGGGATGCGATGGCGTGGTATGAAAAGGCAGAAGCCATTCGCCCGGTGGGCAACGATGACGCGATCCTGCGCTGGAACACCTGCGCACGAATCATGACTGCGAACACGCACTTGACTCCGCCGGTCGAGTCTGCCTACGAACCTGCACTGGAAGATTGATGCGGTTACGTGCTTTGAGTCTCGCTGCTATCTCGCTGGCGCTGTCCGCTCTGGATGCGCCGCTGTATGCGCAGAAAACACCGGCGCCCAAGCCACCTGTCGTAGCGGTGAAGACGCCGCGGGCGAGGCTTTCCGGAGTCGTCATCGACAGCGTGAACGGACGCTATCTGGCCGGCGCCGAGGTGGTCGTCCAGGGCGCGAACATTTCGCTGATAACCGATTCGACGGGCAAGTTCAACGTCGATAGTCTTGCGCCGGGCACCTACCAGGTCGGTGTCTTTCATCCGCTTCTCGATACTCTCGGGGTGTCGCTCGCAACCGAACCTTTCCACCTCGGACCCGACAGCGCGAGCTTCATTGCGCTAGCCATTCCCTCGGCGGGCACACTCATTAAGCGAGCCTGCCCAGTCGTCGGACCGAGGGCGCAGGGTTCCTCGGCGGTCATCGGTCACGTGACTGATCCCGAAACGCTTCAGCCCGTGTCCGGGGCCGATGTCTCGATAGCCTGGGTTCAGATCGAGGCGTCGAAGGAGATCGGCGTTCGGCGGACGCCACGCGTGCTTCGCGACAGCACCGACGCGCAGGGCGAATTCAAAATCTGCGGAATTCCGAGCTCAATGCAGGCTTCGCTGCAGGCGCGCAAAGGTGGCGCCGTGACCGCGGAGATCCCCATTAGCATCGGCGACCAGCAGAGCGAGCTCTTCGCGCGCACGCTCCTTCTCTCTCAAGCTGATTCGGGCGCAAAGACTGGAAACGCGACTGTTACCGGACGGGTGGTTCTCGAAGGAGCTCCCTCGAACGCTGGTAGCCGCGTAGAAGTCGTCGGGACGGATCAGGTCGCCATGACCAACGAGAAAGGCGAATTCACGATGCAGCACCTGCCTTCCGGCAGTCATGTGCTGCTCGCGCGGCATCTCGGATTTGGCGCCGAAACCGTTCCGGTGGACCTCTCGTCCCGCGCCCCGAGCCAGGTGACGATCAAACTTCCCAAGTACGTCGCCATCATCGACCCGGTGGTGGTCACGGCCCGGCGAGCCGCCAGCCTCGACAAGGTGGGCTTCAACCAGCGCCAGCGGACGGGTCAAGGTTTTTACCTCGGGCCTGAAACGATTCAGGCGATGCATCCGAATTATCTGACCGACATTCTGCGCCGCGTCCCCAGTTTGAAAGTCAGCTACACGCCGACGGGCGACGTAGTGTCCGGTTCCAGGGGTACGGGAAGTGGATGCGTCCAATACTACGTCGACGATATGCCTTGGCAATCAGCGGAACCCGGTGATATCAACAACTTCGTCAACGGTAACGAAGTCGTCGGAGTCGAGGTGTACGCCGGGCCTGGCGCGCCTGCCCAGTACACGCGCGCGATGGGAGATTGCACAACGATCGTTCTCTGGACGAAGTTCAAGATTCGGGACCTGAGTACAGGAAGCCGGTAGCCGCCGTTCCAAAAAAACCTCGAGCAAGGAGTCGTATGTTGCTGCGCCAGGCAGGTGTGTCCGTTGCGTTTTCAGCATGCGTTGCTCTCGCGGGCTGCTCGTCGATGCAGCGTATGGGAAACGCCGTGTCAAAGGGTCAGATCGTCATGTACAATGTTGCGGGCGCGGCGATTGGCACCGGTGACATCTGGCAGGACAATAACGGCGCTGTGCATGTCGAGATTGCGACCATCGCACTGCCCGCCGGAACCCATGGGATCCATTTCCATCAGGTCGGGAAATGCGAGGGTGGCGCGACGGCGTTCTCCACTGCCGGCGGGCACTACAACCCGATGGGAATGGAACACGGTCTGAATAACCCCAAAGGTCCGCATGCCGGCGACAACGACAACATCGAAATTCCGGCCAGCGGCGCGGGGAGAATATCCTTCACGACCAACCGCGTTTCACTGACGCCGGGTCCGACCACACTTCTCGATCCGGACGGCAGCTCGCTTGTGATTCACGCAGGCGCCGACGACCAGGT
>DATBXT010000275.1:0-6232 GCA_036514115.1 Gemmatimonadaceae bacterium | reverse complement strand
GAATGGATCCACGTGCGATGAGCCGACAGCGCGCACCGCGTTGGTCGAGCAGTTCTGCTCGTGATCGGCGTGCAGAATGAACAGAATCTCGAGCGCGCGCGTGAAGACCGGATTCGCCTCGTACTTCGACTCGGTCATCCGCGCGACCATCGACAGGAAATTCTCGACGTAGGAAAGACGATTGTCGGGATAGACGAACGGAAGCCCCTTTACATGGCGATAGGAGAACGCGGCGATGGTCGGCGTCTTCGCCAGCAATCTCACGATCGAGATGTTGCGCTCGGTCTCGTCGAAGATGTTGCGAGCCGTCGGATAAAATGACGCGAGTCCGGCGATCGAGCTGTTGAGCATCGCCATCGGATGCGCGTCGTACCGAAAGCCTTCGAGGAACTTGCGAAAGTTCTCGTGTACGTAGGTGTGGAACGTGATGTCGTGCACGAACTGATCGTATTCCTGCTGGCTCGGCAGCTCACCGTGTCGCAGCAGCCAGGCGACCTCCAGGAAAGTCGAGTTTTCGGCAAGCTGCTCGATGGGATAACCACGGTAGCGCAGAATTCCCTTGTCGCCGTCGATGTAGGTGATCGCGCTCCTGCACGACGCCGTGTTGAGGAACGCCGGGTCGTAGCTCATGAGACCCGAATCGTCGGGATTCTCGGTCTTGATCTTCTTGAGCTCGGTGGCGCGGATGGCGCAGTCGGCGATGGGAACCGAATAGCTCTTGCTGGTGCGGGTGTCCTTTATCTCTAGCGCGCTCCCGGAGGGAGCAGCTGCTGGCGCTGATGGCTTTGAGGAGTTTCCGCCGGCTTTGGCGGATGGCGTCGATGAACCCTTGCTCGCGGACTTCCGGGGTGGTGCGGTCGTACCCGTCTTCGGCATCCTGTTCTCCGGTTGATTACATCAAACTTAGCGTAACGCGGTCGCGGGTGATAATCGTCCTGAGTGGTACAAGGAGAGCAAATGCCGTTCAACCGCAGGGTTACAGGCGCGATGCCGGATCCTCAGGTCATGATGATGCCGATGCCGCCGCGTCGCGCGTTCTTCCGCCGCATGCTCCAGAGCACCGCGGTAGCAGCCGGCGTCGTCGGTGCAGGCCTGTTGATTGGAATGGCAGGCTACCACTCGCTCGGGCGGCTCGACTGGGAGGAATCGTTCTATTACTCGGCGATGATTCTCTCGGGAGAGGGTCCGCCACCCGACCCGGCGCTCTCAGGCGTTGCCCTGGAGCACTTACACGTTTTCGCCGGGCTCTACGCGTTGTTCAGCGGAGTGACCTTCATCACCACGGTTGGTCTGCTGTTCGCGCCGGCAATCCAGCGATTCCTGCACCGCTTTCACCTCGAGATCGCGCTGCGCGATGGCGAGGACACGCCCGCCAGCTAGAGTCGCTTCACCCTCGTCACCTTCCACACGCCGGTGCTCACGCTGGCCCCCGCCTTAGAGGGCACGGTAGTGAAGCTGCCCTCGATCGTGTTGGCATCGGTGAACATGCCCTGGAAGGTCGTCGCGACGATGCAATTGCAGTCAGGAGCGGTATACGGGTCGAGGGTGCCGTGGAGGCTGCCGCCCTCTTTCCGAATGAAAGTGATTCCGACGACGAGGCGTCCCGGCATATTCACGTTTTCCGGTGCCTCGCGCTCCTCAGGCGTCAGTAGCGAGTCGGGACGAGGAAGGAGCACCACATTCCCCTTCGCCGAAGACTCGCCCGCGCGCAAAGTGAGTGCGACGGTTCCCGAGCGCCCTGTCTGCGCGCTTCCAAAACTGCCGCGCCAGACTCCAACCAGTGGCTGCACATCAAAGTCGCTGGAGCTGATCTCGGTGCCCGGCGGAGTCGTCGCGCAGGCAAGAGTTAATAATGAAACCGCTAAAGCGGTGAATATTTTTACGCGCTGCATTGCATTCTCCGGTTGGTGACCCGCTCGGTGGAGATTGGCGAGAGGACACGCCACGATCAAGCCGGTTAAACGCCGAGGTCTATCCTGCCGCGGTGACCGGTTGAAATCCTTTGCGTTCCATCGCGCCCCAGTCTTTCCTCCCGCGCATGAACTTCCAAAGCCCCCGCAGCCGCCAGTACACGGTGAGCTGCCGGTATCCGACGTTCTCGAGCAGTGCCCACCAGAAAAGAAGCAGCCGGTCGCGAAAGCTGTCGTAGCGATGGAAGCTCACATCCTCGAGAATCAGTGTGAACGCCGTCAGTGCAGTTCCAAGTCCGTAAGCAGTGAGATAGAACAAGGCGGCAAAATTCCAGTCGACGACGCCGAAGACCAGCCCGAGCGCGAGTCCGATGATTCCGACTGCTTCGATGACCGGAGCCAGCAGCTCGACGAACACGTAATAGGGGAATACGAAGAGACCCGTGATGCCGTAGCGTGGGTTCAGCAACATCCGCCGATGCCGCCAGAGCACGTCGGCCAGACCGCGGTGCCAGCGATCACGCTGCCGCCCAAGCGAGCCGGGCGATTCGGGCACCTCGGTCCACGCCACCGGATCCGGAACGAAAGCGATTTTGCCAGGACCGCCGCGCTCGTACGACAGCCGCTTCAGCCTCAGCACCAGCTCCATGTCTTCGCCGACGGTGTCGTGGAGGTAGCCGCCTGCATTCACAACCGCTTCGCGCTGAAAGAGCCCAAATGCGCCGGAGATGATGATGTTGCCGCCGAGGCGATTCCAGCCGAGCCGACCGAAGAGGAATGCGCGCAGGTATTCCACGACCTGAACACCGGCCAACATGTGTGTCGGTACAGCGGCCTTCGCCACCCGGCCGAGTCGCACCTCCGAGCCGTTGACGACCCGGATCGTTCCGCCGGTTGCGACGACATCGGTTGCGTACAGGAACGGCCGGACCATTCGCTGCAGGCCGTCGGCTTCAATCAGCGTGTCGGCATCCATTGCGCAGACGAGCTCGCCGCGCGCAAAGCTCAGTCCGACGTTCAGCGCGTCGGCCTTGCCGCCGTTCTCCTTGTCGACGACCACCAGCGAAGGATAGGTCGACGACCGGTACAGGGAGCGAACGGGCTTGGTTTTGATCTTCTGCTGGTAGATCGTCTTCACCGGCACCAGATCGAACTTCTCGGTCAGCACCTGCACGGTGCGATCCTTCGACCCATCGCTGATGACGATGACTTCCAGATTCGGGTACTGGAGCGCGAGCAGGGCGCGGAGGCTCGTCTCGATGGTCGGCTCTTCGTTGTACGCCGGCGCCAGAATCGAAATCGTCGGCGACAACGTCGAGCTGAGCAAGAGGTGGCGGCTCTCGTCGGTGATGAGCAGC
Organism: Gemmatimonadaceae bacterium; assembly: GCA_036514115.1. Classification (GTDB taxonomy): domain Bacteria; phylum Gemmatimonadota; class Gemmatimonadetes; order Gemmatimonadales; family Gemmatimonadaceae; genus UBA4720. Next base: position 2,964 of record DATBXT010000275.1, on the reverse strand, counting down.
ATGTGATGCCGCAGCTCGAGCAGCGAGCTTATGAGCAGCACCAGGTACCAGCCATTCACGGCGAGGAAGTAAATGAGCACAGCGATCTGGCCTTTTACCAGCAGCTGGCTGACGAAGGACGACACGATCTCGTTCATCCGGCCGCCGCTTCGGGAAGGTCGAGGACCTGTTGCGCCATGTCCGCGGCGAACCGGTCGTCGCCTTTGAGGGCGCGTCTCAGATACAGCACGCCAGCGGCGCCGATGGCGCGGAGCGCGAGTCCGGCCTCCCGTCGAACGCGCCACGCCTTGTCGCGCAGAGTTTCCGCCAGGAGTGAACCAGCCTGCCAATGCTGCATCCTGCCCAACGCCTGGGCAGCCGCGGCACGAACGCGAGCGTCATCGTCGCGAATCAGCTCGAGAAGTCGCTCAGCCGCCGCCGCGTCGGCAATTGCGCCGAGGAGCTTCGCCGCGGCGACTCGAATGGGCACGTCGTCGGATCGCGAGTGCCTCAACGCCGCAGGACTGAAACTCGCCTCCGCCAGCGACTCGGCGACGCGCAGTCCGGCCTCCGCTGCCCGCCCGGTGTGCTTCTCCAGAAAATCTCTGAGCGGACCGGCGACGACGCTGCCCATTCGAAGAAGGGCGTTCTGCACTGCAAAACGCGCCTGGGTGGCTGGATCGGCAAGAAGCTCGAGCATCGCCGAGATCACCGGCACTGACGGTTGCGACGCCGCCCATTCTGCGGCCTGCGCGCGCACAGCCGGATGCTTGTCGCCGAGTAGTCGCAGCACCAGCGGGTCGGACACGTCGAGCTGCGACAAGATTCGCGCGCCCCGCAGCCGCTTTTGCCAACGAGTGCTGACACACAAAGCGCGCGATCGCTCCACTACGCCAACGCGTTGCGCAACGAATCGCAGCTGCTCCTTGCCGGTGCCGCTGAGATTGCGGGAGATCTCGAGGAAGGCGATGACCTGAACGTCTTTCGGAAGCGACTGAAGCGCCGCCATCTCCTCCACGTTCACCGCTCTACTGGTAACGAGCCTCGCCAGCGAGTCTCGACCGGTGCCCGTCAGCCTCGACAGCCGCGCCTGCGATCGAGCTAACCACACGCCGTGCGCGAAAAACAGGACGACAGCGAGACCGAGCAAACCGAGCTCGATCAGCATGACGATATGCAGGAGATCTACGCTTATCACGCGGGCGCCTGCCTGAGGACCGTTCGGACCTTGTGCATCAGGACCGGCACGCTGAACGGTTTGGCAATGTGATCAGCCGCCCCGAGCTCGAGGGCGGTGAGAACATCGCGCTCACCGGTGCGGGACGTGAGCATCACCACGCTGCTCGACCGTGTCACCTCTCCCGCCTTCAGTCGGCGCAGAACGTCCAGACCATTGAGCGCCGGCAGGTCGACGCCAAGTAGAATGACTGCTGCCTGTACCTCGGGTGCGGCGCCGGTAAGCGCGGCTACCGCTGTCTCGCCGTCGGCATACGAAGCGACCCGCATGCTGCGGCTCTCCATGGCGTGTTGAAGCAGCGACACCAATGCGGTGTCGTCATCGACAATCGCGACATCGACGCGACGCGTCATGGCGCCGATGGCTTTCACACCGGAAATGCCGACGCGAGTGCTGCCCGCCGCGGAACGCACCTGCTCGAGCGCTTTCGACGCCTCCTCCCGCAGGGCAGGAATCGCGTCGCCGTCCACCTGATACTGGGCGACGCCGGCGGTGCAGGAGACATGAACCCGTCGACCGTCCGCGGCCAGAAAATTCAGCTCGGCGATTTTTGCGCAGACCTGCCCGAGCTTGATTGCCGCGTGTTCCTTGCTGCTGCCGTACATCCCGATGGTGAAGTCCGCGCCACCCCACCAGCCCGGAACGTCTTCTGCGCGGAACATCTTTGGAAGCAGCTGGCCGATGCCACGCAGCACTGCGTCGGAGACTGCTCGTCCGAAGGTCCCGGCGAGACTCGCGAATCCGTCGACCTGGAGGACAGCGACGGAGTACGGATCGGATTTGCGCCGGGCCAGTCGGAGAAAACGGTCGATCAGCTCGGTCGCTTTCATCGCCGTCGCCACGCCGGTGAGGGGGTCCGTCTCGACGGGAGCCCTGCGCGCTTTCACGCCGGTGAGCCTGCTCTCGATACGCATCATCAGCTCGGCGGGCACGAAAGGCTTGCCGACGTAGTCGTCGGCGCCAGCCGCGAACATGCGCTGCACACTCGCCTGATCGGTGTGGCCGCTGAGAAAAATTACGGGAAGCTCGCTCCACCGCCGATCGCTGCGCACAACCCGGCAAAGCTCGGTGCCGCTGATCTTCGGCATCTCGAGATCCAGGAGAATGAGATTTGGCTTGGCCTCCTCGAGAGCGCTCCAGAACCGCAGCGGATCGTTGACCGCGGTCACGGCAAGGCCGCGACGCGCGAGCAGTGACGAGAGGCCGCGCGAAACCATCGGCTCGTCGTCGACAACGAGTATTCGTCTCCCCTCGAGCTGTGATTCGTCGAATGCGCCGGCGCCGTTGCCCGGTGTCGCCACCGGCGCGGGCGCGGCCGGCACAGCGGGAGGACCGAGAAGGTTCTGGCGCAATGCCAGCAGCTGCTCCGAAAGTGCGACTCCATCGACTGCCGCGAGCGACTGGCTCGAAAACCGGTCGGCGATCTCTTTGGCGACGCGCGTCGCTTTTGCGAAACCGAACTTCGTCGTCACCTCCGCGATCTGGAGAGCATCGTACTCCGCAGCCTTCCGGAGGTCGACGCTCAGACTGTTGTCCAGAAGCGCGATGGCCGCGTCGTCGAGCTTGTCCACCTTGAGCAGCGTCGGATCACGGGCGCGGTCCCACGCTTCGCGAATCGCGGCGGCGATGTGATCACCGTGTGACGCGAGCGGAGGAAGGACCTCGACGCCGCACATCTTCGCCAGCTCGCGGAGCATCTCTTCCATGCTCATTGGCGCGAGGAAGAAACGGTCGACGTGAATTTCCTT
>DATBXT010000274.1:0-14443 GCA_036514115.1 Gemmatimonadaceae bacterium | reverse complement strand
CAGCGTTACCGGTACGACGTAAACCAGAGATTCGGCTCGACGCTGCCCGCGCTTTCTGCAGTACGTGCGCCCGTCACGGTAACGGCAATGATGCGCTTCGATCTCGGACCGACACGCGAGCGCCAGGCCCTCACCCAGCAGCTCGATCGCGGAAGAACGCTGAAGGGGAATAAGGCGCCCGAGCCGATGCTCAGGGCCATTTATGGAAGCGGCGGCATTCCCAATCCGCTCGCCGGGATTCTTCGCCAGGCCGACACCCTCCAGCTTACGGGTCCGCAGGCAGACAGCATCGCCACGATGAACCGCCGGTATGTGGTGAGCCTCGACTCGATCTGGTCGCCGGTTGTGAAATACCTGGCGTCGTTGCCGGACAACTATAACAAAGGTGAAGCGTACAGCCACTATCAGAAGGCTCGCGAAGCTTCGGTGGATCTGTTGATCAGGCTGGTGCCGACGTTGAACACTCTGCTGACGGGCGAGCAGCGCCGCAGACTTCCTGCATTCATCTCCAGTTATCTCGACACGCGATATCTCGCCTCCATCAGATCCGGCACCGCGGGCGCGGGGAATGGCCCGATGATGTTCCCGGGCAGTGGAATCTTCACCGCTCCCGCGGGCGGCGGTGCGGGCGGCGGCGGTGGCCAGGTTATCATCATCCGCAACTAATCAAGTCGACACCAATGGGATCTCTCATGAAACGCGTCTCGCTCACTCTCACGCTTGCCACGCTCGGCGTCTCCATCTGCGGAGCACAGTCGCTTCCGCCCATCCGTCAACTCGGTCCGGTCACGGCCGTCACCAAGGAGCCGCTCGGCTCGGTTTCTTCAGTGCGTCATCTGCCGGATGGCCGAGTGATCGTCAACGATATCGTTGGCAGGCGCGTGGTGATCTTCGATTCGGCGCTCGCCGGCGCGACTGTGATTGCTGACACTACGAGTGCGACCGCGAACGCTTATGGCGTGCGCGCGGGCGGACTCATTCCGTATCGTGGCGACTCGACGCTGTTCGTCGACCCGGGCTCGCTCTCAATGCTGCTCATCGATCCGAGCGGAAAAATCGCGCGGGTGATGTCGGCGCCTCGCGCCCAGGATGTAGGATTTCTCGTTGGCGGCCCATTCGGCACCCCGGGATTCGACGCGGGCGGGAGATTGGTGTATCGCGCACCACCTAACTTCGCCGCGTTTGGGGGACTGAGACGGGGCGCGGCTGGTGGCGGACTGCCAGAGATCCCGACGCCACCGGATTCGGCCGCGCTCGTACGCTTCGATCTCGCCACGCGAAAAGTAGATACCGTGATGTTCTTCAAGACACCGAAGATCAATCTCGAGGTGAGTCAGTCGCCTGACGGCGGTGTGCGAGTCGTGAACCGGGTGAATCCGCTCCCGCAGGGTGACGACTGGGTGGTCTTGCCAGATGGGACAATTGCCATCGTTCGCGCGAAAGATTTTCACGTCGATTGGCTGAGCGCCGACGGAAAGCTTGTGAGCACTTCCAAGATTCCGTTCAATTGGGAGCGTCTGACTGACGAAGGGAAAGTCGCGTTCATCGATTCGGCGAAAGTCGCAATCGAGAAAGCGCGGGCAAGCGGACAGCTGGGCGGCTTCGGCGGCGCAGGGCAGTTCGTGTTTCGCGGCGACGCCGGTGGCGGGGGTGGAGGAGGTCGCCGGGATGGCGGGGGAGCAGCCGGTGCGGGTGCGGGTGCAGGTGCGGGTGCCGGTGGCCCGGCCGGCAATGTCGTCACGACTACCGTCGGCGCCGGCGGCCCGGGCGGCCCCCTGCCACCACTGAACATGATCGCGGCAAGCGATCTCCCGGATTACAAGCCGGCTTTTTCACCGGGGGCGACACGTGCGGATACCGACGGCAATCTCTGGATTCGCACGAGTCAGAACGTCGATGGACGTCCGGTCTACGACGTCGTCAACCGAAAGGGCGACCTCATCGATCGAGTGCAGCTACCTGCGAATAGAACGCTTGCTGGCTTCGGTCCGAACGGCGTGGTCTACCTCGCCGTTCGCGATGGCGCCACGGCACATCTGGAAAAGGCGCGCGTGAAATAAGGAACACCGCGTGGCGAATGGGTCAGCGAGTGATTCCTTTCGCCACGTGGCGAGCCAGCGCCATAATGGTGACCATCGGGTTCACGCCCGACGAAGCAGGGAAGAGACTCGCATCGGCAACAAAGGCTCCGGGCAGGCCGAACACCGCTCCGGTCTCGTCGCACACAGCGGACGCTCTGTCGGGACCAATCCGGCACGTTCCCATCTGATGCGCGCTAAAGAGTGGCAGGCGATTGGGCGCCGTCGACGCCGTCTCTATTTCCCGACAGTATTGGTCGATCGAGGTTCCTGACTCGCGGGACCAGGAAAGACGCGAAGAGTGAAGCGTCAGGATTTCGCCCGCCCCGGCTGCGTGGTGGATCCGCGCCACTCGCGCCATCCCGTGCTTGAGCCGGTTTTTCTCCTCGCTACCGAGTCGGTAATCGAAGGACGGCGAACCGTCGGCGTCGAAGCGAACATGGCCTGCATTCGAGTCTCTGCTAAGCACGATGAACGACGCAGCGTAGCGCACACGCTGCATATCGCGGCGATGCTCGCGGGCATTTCTCCACGGGATGGCGACCGACATCAAGCCGGGATGCACCGGCGCTGCTTCGATTCTGTAGCCGTATCCTTCTGACAGGTCACTGAACTCGTCGCAGACCACAGTCTGCGGAGGACCCTTCCACGATTTGACTGGTGAGTCGTAAAGTCCGGTGAGTCCGACCGTGGGGTGAAGAAAGAGATGCTGTCCCAGGTGAAGTGACTTGTATCCCGACCGGTGGAGGATCGCCGGAGTTTCCAGCGCGCCGGCCGCGAGCACAACGCGTGATGCCATGATCGTGACCGGGCGACGCTGACCGTCTGACCTGGTGTACATGCCTTCCACACCGAAGACGCTGCCGTTCGCTTGCACTATTCTCGTCGCCGCGAGTGGAGCAATGACCCGAGCGCCCGCTCGAATGGCATCGAGGAGGTAGGTCGTCGATGCGCTTTGCTTGCCGCCGACCCTGCACCCGTACATGCAGCTCCCGCATTGGGAGAGATCACAGCCTCGGGAATTGCGCGCGATCAGGCTCCAGCGATAGCCGAGCGACTGCGCACCCCGACTGAGTGCCGAGTTGTTCTCGTTTAACTGGCTCTCATCTGTCGACACTCCAATGCGCTGCCAAACGGCGTCGAGACACTCAGTGAAAGATTCTCCAGTAAAAAAGCTGCATCCTGAGAGATCTGCCCATTCTTCGCGCACATCGTCCGGCGTCCGGAAACACGACTGCCAGTTGACGGTTGTTCCTCCACCGATTGCCGAGCCCGCGAGCAGCGACATGCTGAGATCGCGGGTACCCGAGAGTCCGCCTTCCCGAAACAATCGCTGCATTCCGCTAAGCTCGTGCTGATCGAAATCGCCTCCGCTCCACGCGCTGCCGGCCTCGAGGACGACCACGTCGTGCCCGCTGGCAGCCAGCTCGGCGGCGACGACGCTGCCCGCCGCGCCCGAGCCGACGACGCACACGGCGCATTGGATCTTCGAGTCGTCGCGAATTGCGGTGACCGGCACCCGCGGCGCCGTCGAGCGAGCATTTAACGGCGCGTCGTAACCGATCGCGCCGAGGAGCGCGTCAGATTGCGCCGTTCCGTTGGCTGCGTACGCGTGAAGCATTACAAGACTCCTCGCCCCCTGGTATGCCGAACGCAGCTGCGGGACGACACTCCCTGCGAGACGCTGCAGCACTCGTTCTCGCTTCGATTGTGGGAGTCCGGAGAATCGCGAGGGGCCGCCAGAGACACACGCCATGAACACCGGATTGTCGAGCAGTCGGAGAAAAAATCGGAAGGCTTTTGCCTTTGCTGGCTCGATGAGATCCAGTGCCGCGGCGACCCTCCCGCTGACTCCGAGATCCGCTGCCGACATCGTGAACAGCACTGGGTCCTCGTCGGTCCCGAACGTGAGGGAGGGCACGAAGGTGTCGCAAACGGAGTTGAGCGCTTCGGTCTCGCTTTGGGTGAGCTTCATCGGCATCCCGGTGCGTCTGTCACCATTAACTCGCTCTAATGCGTCCCGCGCTCGATAAAAGCTGCAGCGAAACGCCCGAGCTTGCGATATCGACCCCAGATCGGAATCTTAGGGCGCACGACGAGGAGGTTTTCTGGCTGGCTACGATTTCACCAACAGGGTTCGCAGTGCGCTGATCAAGGCACGTGAAGAGGCGCATCGTCGAAGCCACGAGTACGTGGGACCCGAGCATTTGCTGCTGGGCCTGCTAGCCGAGGACGACACTCTCGTCATGGATGTTCTCCAGAACCTTGGTGCGAGCTCGACCCGCATCGAGGATGCAATCGACCGCATGGTGGAGTCCGGAACGCCGACCGCTCGCTCGCGGATTCCTGATCTGCCGTACAGCTCGCGCGCGAGGGTAGTGCTCGACCAGGCCATCAGCGTCGCCCACGAATTTGGCGACGGCTATGTTGGCACCCAGCACTTGCTGCTCGGGTTGATCCGCGAGCGCCACGGCATCGCCGCCCAGGCGCTGGCGTTGCAGGGACTAACCGAAGCGTCGCTGCGCCGTGAGATCGTCCGTCTCGTTCAGGGCGAAGGTGTTGCCGCGGCGCTGGATATCCCCGCGCCCGCGCGCGCCGACGAAGTTCAGGTCCCCCTGAGCATTGCCGTCGAGTTGCGCTTCGAGGACGGGACGCTTGCCAAGAAGATTTTTACTTCGCAGGACGAGGCGATAGGATTCCTGCGCGATAAAGTCGGTAAATAGCTAGCGCTCCAGCTCGCGCATCCGTCTCACCGCGATCCTGATGGGCACGAAGGTCGCTGCCAGAGAAATCAGCGTCGCACCACCAAAGCCAAGCCACATTGCCGAGCGATCGGGATCCGTCCTGAGCATCCGCGCGCCGACGTACTCATATACGGGTCGCGCTTCGAGGACGATCACCAGTCCGATCAACACCACGGACGCCATCATCAGCATCAGTCCGCCGAACGAAGTTGGAATCTGCGCCGCGTTCTCGGTGTTGAACTTCGGAAACAGCGCGCCGAAGCCGAGCGCGAGGCCGGCGATGGCGAAGGTCATCATGGTGATGGTGAAGATCGAGACCGCCATCATGAAGCCGCTGACCTGGAGGAGGACGTCAGTCGCGAAGACGAGCGCCAGTGCCAGTACGAGCAGCGGCAGGGTCCCCACCCAGAACTTGGACCACAGCAGCTGACGCATCTCGAGTGGGCTCGAGCGCAGCAGCCAGAGAGTTCGGCCCTCGAGGCTGATTCCCGGGAAAATGAATCGCGCGGCGATAGAGGCCAGGACGAAGCCGGCGAGAATCAGATTCACGAACGGAATCACATTGGCAAGGAAGAACGTGACGCCTTCGCCGCGGAGTGGCAGGAACTTGATATTGAAGACATAGACGACGACCAGAACGGTCAGCAGGATCAGCTGGGACCACTGGGTGGTGTCGCGGAAGAAAAGACGCATCTCCTTGAGCACAAGCTCGCGGCGCATGACTCCCCACGGCGACAATGCGCGTCCGACGTACTTTCCGAGCACGCCCTGCCGCACCCATCTCTCGCCGCTCTCCTGGGACTTGCTGAAGCCACGGTCGTAGAGCCAGCGATGGAGAAGCGCGCCGAACACGATGGCGGCAGCTGCGGTGGAGACGAGCAAATAGAAGGGAAGGAGCTCCGGCTCGCCGCGCAGCCATGTCATGATTCCCTGCGCTGCCCACTCACTCGGTAGCCACGGTGAGGTCGGTCCGCGCAACAGGGAGATGAATTCCACCAGCGAGCGGAAACCCTCCGGACGCGCGAGCCGCTCGGGACGCACCAGGCGGAACAGCAACACCACGCCAGCGGCGGCCAGTACCGCTATCACGCTGAGGATGTCGCGCGTTCGGCGCGCCGGGAAAATGTTCACGAGGAGCAGCGTGATCGCGCTGCCTATCGCCGCCGGAATCAGCAGGAACGGCACAACGGCGCCAATGGCGACGAGTGGGTAAAGAAATCCGCCCTTGTAGGTAAAGCCGTAGGCGGTCAGAACCGGCGTTGCTACCAGCATCACCATCCAGCTCGAATGCGCTGTGGTCTCGAGAAGTTTTGCACCGTACAGCCGCAGCCAGTCCACCGGGCCAGCGACAAGGAGGTCCAGATCCTTTGCCAGGAAAAAACTGGAGAGCGCCGTGACCACGTTCGACAGGATCAGAATTCCGAACAGGCTGATGAACATCAAGCCGAGCAGCTTCGCGGCAAGCAGGGCGCCGATCTCGGGAATGCCGCGGAAATATTTCAGCAGGCGGTAGAGCATTCCAAACACGAACACCCAGAAAACGGCCCCGATAAGGACGAATGCGAGGAGTCGCCCCGATTTGTTCTCTGTCTTTCCAAGCGGGCGCGCCCTCGCTGAGATGAATTTTGGGGAGAGCAGGTGAAACAGCCCCGGCGACGGCAGAGGCTGCGCGGCTACGGGCTGCACGAATGGAAGTTCGGCCGTCGCGTCGCTAGGCATCAAGCACGTCCATCGTTTCGCGCGCCGCACGCTCGCCGGTGAGCTTGAGGAAAATCTCCTCCAGACCGCCGCCCCCTGTCGCCTGCACCCGGAGATCCTGAATCGTCCCCACCGCCCGGATCTTTCCGTGCTGGATGATCGCGATCCTGTCGCACATCGTCTCGGCAACCTCAAGGGTGTGCGTCGACATCATGATGGTATGGCCGCGACGCACGTACTCACGGAAAAGATCCTTGAGGATCCTCGCCGCCTTTGGATCGAGACCCACCATGGGCTCGTCGACGACGATGACTTCAGGACGATGGATGAATGCGCTGGAGATGATCAGCTTCTGCCGCATGCCATGGCTGTAGCTCTCGACGAGCTCGTCCGCCCACTCCTCCAGATCGAACAACGCCATCAGCTCGCGACCACGGTGCTCGACCTTGTCGCCGTCCTGGCCGTAGAGGCCCGCGACAAAGCGCAGAAACTCCGAGCCGGTGAGCTTCTCATAGATGAACGGCCGGTCGGGAATGAATCCGAGCTTGGCTTTCGCCGCCAGAGGATCCTCGGCGAGATCGATGCCGGCGAGATGAATCGAGCCCGAGGTCGGCTGCAGGATTCCCGCAATCATGCGCAGGGTCGTCGTCTTTCCGGCGCCGTTCGGGCCAAGGAACCCGAAGAGCTCGCCGTCGGGTACCGTGAGGTCGATGGAATCGACCGCGGTAAAGCTGCCGTAATTCTTTTTCAGCTGACGAAGTTCGATCATCGTTTCACGGAATTCAGTCGTTGTTTGCGGGCGAGGAGCGTGTCGCTCGACGCCTTGAAGTTCTTGAAGGCGATCTCGAACGCGGTGCGTGTGATCGCTATGTCACCAACCTTTGATGCAACCAGCCGGCCTTCTCCATCCACCCACGTCGTCAGGCCGTGCGAAGCGTCGTCTATGCGCCATGCGCGCACGGTGTCGCGGTGCGCAGCCACCCACTTTCCTCCCGGAGCCGCCGCGGCGCTGTCGATGACGGTGAAAAGGGACTCGGCGCGAATCTGTAGCTCCGCACGCGTGACTATACGCGTCGTCGGGTCGAAGACCGACATGGTCTGCTTCCGACCGATGGTCGGCGGGCCGCCGAGCATGAACGCGACTGGCGCGAGGGACGGAGTGAAGAGCGGCGGGGCGAACGTGTAACGCGCGGGAGGATGCCCACCGAATTTTCTGGTTCCTGCGATGAAGAGTGAGGTGTCCTCTTGAACCGCGGCATTGATCGAGAACGGCCGCGTTGGACGCGCGATGTCGATGGTGAGATCAGCGAGCCGGAAGCCGCGGGTGAGTCTCGTCTGCCACCGCGCCGACGTTCTCTCGAACCCGGCGCGGGTTGGAAAATCGCCGACGAAGTATTCCTCGCTGACCAGCGTGTTACTGGTCGTGTCCAGCGAAGACGACGCGCCGCCGATCTGCTGACCGTCGCGCTCGACGGCGTAATAAAAGGTTGCGGGCTGAACTCTCAGTGCGACCTCAGAGAGTCGCTGCGATTCGCTGCGGTTCGCGTTGCGACGGAACATCATCGCCATTCCACTGGCCCACAGCGCGATTATCAGGACAGCTATCGCCCCGCGGCGGTACCTCACTGGGGCCGCCGCGCGCCACAGGCGCGGCGATCGAAAATGGATCGGGGGTTCACCCCTATTAGACGATTTGGAGGCTCGACGGTTCTATGTTATCTCAGAACACTTCGCGAATCCCATCGGCCAGCCGCGATTAGACGATCTGCAGGCTCGTCTCGCTATTTATCCATCCCAGATAACGCTCCAGGCCGCCCGTTACCGGCACCGCGAGGAGCTCGGGCACTTTGTACGGGTGCAGCTCCTTGAAGGCCTTCTCCAGGCCGTGAATTGCGCCGGAGCGGGTTTTGAGCATCACCACGACCTCGGTCTCGTCGGCCAGCTTGTCTTCCCACCGGTACAATGACCGCGCTGCCGGCATGATCGTCCCGCACGCCACGAGGCGGCGATCCAGCAGTGCTCGCACGAACTTCGCCGCTTCGTCAGTATTGGCGAGCGTCGTCAGTACAACAACCGCGTCCGTATGGCCCACTTCTCGTATCCGGGGGTAGGAGATAGAGGAATTTAATCTCACATTTGTATCTGCCGCCAACTGGGTGGCGACACATACGGAGACCCGCTCCACCGCAATGCGCATCGATCCATCGCTTTACATCAATCGCGAACTTAGCTGGCTCGAGTTCAACTCCCGTGTGCTCCACGAGGCGTTTGACCCGCGCAACCGGCTGCTCGAGCGCGTAAAGTTTCTTTCGATCTTCAGCACCAACCTGGACGAGTTCTACATGGTGCGGGTCGCCGGCCTTAGACGTCAGATCGAGGCCCACGTCCGTCAGACGGCGCCCGACGGCATCCCCCAGCCGCAGCAGCTCGACGACATAAATGCGCGCGTCGCCCAGCTCGTCGAAGCGCAACGCAAGTGCCTTTGCGATGTGCTGCTTCCCGAGCTCGACAAGCACGGCATCAGGATCGTCGGCATGAAGGACCTCGATGAGGGCGAGCGCAGGAACATAGACGCGTTCTTCGAGTCACAGGTGCAGCCAAGGCTGAATCCGCTGGTGGGCGACGAACGCGATTTCCTGCGCCCGTACGTGCCCAATCTTGCGCTCTGTCTCGCCATAGAAATTCGCGACCCGACGAGCGGACCGTCGCGTCTGGGACAGGTGACGATCCCGAAGAGTTTGCCGCGATGGGTGCCGTTCGGCAGGGAGAACCATTTCGTTCCGCTTGAGCAGCTCGTCGGGGCGCACCTGGACTCGCTCTTCCCGGGAATGGAAGTGGTGGATTGGAGCGCGTTCCGCGTAACGCGCTACTCGGATCTCGAGCTCCCCGTCTTCGATGACGACGACGATCTTCTCACCGCCATCGAAGAGAGCGTGCTCGAGCGCCGCTTCGGAGAAGTCGTGCGCATCGAGGTGGAGGAGGGCACTTCGCCCCAGCTCCGCGAGATGATTCTGGCCGATCTCCTCAACGAACAGCCGGACGAGATGCTTTCGGCCGATGACTTCGTGGAGACCGGGCCGCTGCTCGACCTGGGCGATCTGATGTGGATCGCGGGGATGAACATCCCCGAGCTTCACGACAAGCGCCTGTCGCCGGCGATCCCTCCGGAGCTCGCCGACCAGTCGCGGTCGATCTTCGATGTCATCCGCGAGCGCGACATCCTCGTGCATCACCCCTTCGACTCTTTCCCGGCAACAGTGGAGAGGTTCCTGCTTGCGGCGGCCGAAGATCCGAACGTGCTGTCGATCAAGATGACTCTCTATCGGACATCAGGTGACACCGAGATCGTGCGCGCTTTGACTGAAGCCGCCCGGCGCGGAAAGCGCGTCGCCGTGGTAATCGAGCTCCAGGCGCGCTTCGATGAAGCGAACAACATCGCCTGGGCACGGGCGCTGGAGGCTTCGGGTGTGCGCGTCGCGTACGGCTTGCCGGGACTCAAGATCCACACAAAGACCGCGCTGGTGGTGCGACAGGATGCGGACGGCATCCGGCGCTACGTCCACATCGGCTCCGGGAATTACAACTCGCAGACGGCGAAGGTCTACACCGATCTTGGCCTGTTCACGGCCGACGCAGATATGGCCGCGGACCTCACGGACGTCTTCAATTCGATGACCGGCTTCTCGAGGCGCAACGATTTCCGTAATCTGCTTGCCGCCCCGCGCAACATGCGCGGGCGATTCACGGAGATGATCGAGCGCGAAGCAGAGCACGCGCGCAAAGGCCGGCCCGCGCGCATCATCGCCAAGGTCAACGCACTGGTGGACCCGGAGATCATCAAGCGGCTCTACGCGGCATCACAGGCGGGGGTCGACATCGATCTGATCGTGCGCGGCATCTGCTGCCTGCGTCCAGGTGTCCGTGGCGTCAGCGAAAATATCAGCGTCATCAGCATCGTCGGCCGCTTCCTCGAGCATTCGCGAATGTTCTATTTCCTGAACGACGGCGACGAGGAAGTCTATTTTGGATCCGCCGACTGGATGCCTCGCAACCTCGATCGCCGGGTCGAGGTGGTCGCGCCAATCAACGACAGGCTGCTGCAGGCGCGGGTGATCTCACTGCTGGAGGTCCTGCTCGTGGATAATCGGCAGGCGTGGGATCTTCGCCCTGACGGCAGCTATGTCCAGCGGAAGCCCGGTCGCGCTCCGGTGATCTCCGCGCACGAACGGCTCGTAAACGATTCATGGGGTCTCGCGCTGCGGCCGGTTGGCGACGGCGATGTCAGTCGCGCGCCGCGGTCGAGAAAGACAGCTGGGGCCTAGTCCGCCGCGCCGTCCTCGTCGTCGTAGGTCATCACTGAGCCGTCGGGCCCGACGATCTCGACCGGCACCCCCGCGACTTCGGCCAGCAGATTCGACTTCCGACTCGCACCCCACAACTCCAGACGCAAATTCGCGTTGCTCCGCGCCGGAACCGCCGTCAGTCGCAGCGCCCGCTCCAGCCAGCGCACCTTGATCTCGCCGACCGCGCTGGCGTGACCGCGGTCGAAGCCATCGGCCACTCGCAGAATCGCCGAGAGACGTTTGATGGTTTTGCGCAGAGGTTTATCGAGATCGCCGTAGTTCCTGTGCTTCTTCTGCGGCTCGGCGCCCCGATGATAACGCGCGACGTTGGCGATTACCATCTTTTCAGCCGGGGTCATTCCAAGCAGCTCGGCGTGCTCGATGAGATGAAATGAGTGCTTGTTGTGCTTGTCGTAGCTGATGTGATAGCCGATGTCGTGGAGCAGAGCCCCGTCGGCGAGAAGCTTTCGATCCTCGGCCGTCAAACCGAGTCGTTGTCCGAGTGAATCGAAGAGCTGGAGGGCGAGCTTCTGGACGTGCTTCGAGTGCGGCGCCTCGTAGTGAGTCCGTTCCGCCAGCTGGGTGACGGAACGCTCACGCGCGTCGCCGGGATCGGCCGGGGCAGGCGCGACGTGCGCGCTCTCCAGCAATATTCCCTCGCGGATGCCGTAGCCGGAAACCACTATCTCCTTGGCTTCAACGCGCGCCGCGACCTCGGCGGCTACAGCGAGCCCGCCGACGATGATGTCGCTCCGTGCCGCATTGAGGCCCGGCACCGTCTGACGCTCCGCCAGCGACATGCTGTGAAGAGTCTCGATGATGTGCTCGAGCTCGCCACGCGGAATTACCGTTCCGTGAACAGTCTTGGCGTCGCCCATGCCGATCCTGGCGAGATACACCGAGGCGAGGCTCGTGAAGGTCCCGCCAGAACAGAAGATCCGCGGCGAATGCCAGTGGCGCGCGGCGACGTTGCGGCGCAGCTCGTCCCGAACATGCTTCCTCAGCGCCTTCATGTCCTTCTTCCTCGCATTTCGTCCGAGGTAGCGCTCCGACATGTGGATCGCGCCCAGCGGTAGCGAGATGAGCCGCTCCACGAGGCCGTCGTCGCTGAGCGCGAGCTCCAGCGATCCTCCGCCGATGTCCATCACCACCGCGCGTCCCGCGCCGAGATCGAAGTGCGCCAGCGCGCTGCGAAAGGCGAGACGTGCCTCGTCCTCGCCGCGCAGAATGCGCACCTTGAGTCCGGTTTCCGCGCGCACCCTCTGCAGGAACTCCTCACCGTTTTCAGCGTCGCGCACGGCGCTGGTGGCAACGACTTCGGTGTGCTTCACACCCAGCTGTGCTCCGAGAGTCGCCATTCTGCTGAGAGCGATCAGCGCGTTCTGGATCGCGATCTCATTGAGCGCGCCCGTCTCGTACAATCCCGCGCCGAGCCGCGGCGCCGCTTTCATTTCATCGACGACGCGGATCGCGCCCGTCGGCGAGACGTCGGCGATTGTCTGCCGAATCGAATTGGATCCGATGTCGATCGCGGAGATGCGGATGTCCGTCGCCGGCCGCTGGGAGGCGGCCGGCGACAATGTCAGATGAGGGGAAGCCGACCGTTCCATTCTATGAATGTGACGCGTTGCGCGTCATTGCGAAACGCCGTTTGCTCCAGCTCAATGACACTTCCCACCGGAAGGATCCCAGAGTCCGCCATCAGCATCGATGAAGCTGTGGACGTATTGGCCGTCGCCGAGCGTGAGCTTGAGAACACCGAAGCGCCCTTTCACCCGGTATGCGGAGTTCGGCGCGATCTCACTGCGCAGTCGGCGCAGGGTTCCGCCGCCGGTGCCCGCAATGATTTCGGCGATTCCCGTTGCTGAATCAGCAACCCCTGCCGGAGTCTGTGGCGCGAACCTCTCGTAGTGATGCTCGTGGCCGTTGAGAACGAGGTCGACACCGTTCTGGTAGAGGATGTCCCACAGGCCCCTGACTTCCTCCGTCGCGCCGTACACCCCCGAGCTGAACAGACCGCGGTGCCAATACGCGAGAGTGCACAGCGTGTGGTGCGCCGCGAGATCCTTGCGCAGCCAGTCCTCCTGCGCCTTCGCCTCCTCCTCCGAGCCGGTCTTGAAGAGCAGCTCTGAATTCAGGGATACGATGTGCCACGTCCCGAAGTCGAAGCTGTAATAACCCTTGCCCGCGGGTCCGGCGCGATCGCCGAAGTAGGCGAAGTAGGGTTGTCCGCTGCCGCTGTCGTAGTCATGGTTTCCCGGGGACGGATGGATGACCTGCAAAACCCGCGGCGTTCCCCACGTCGTTGCGAAGCATCTCTCGAAATCACGGTCGACGCCTTCGGATCCCGATGGATAGGCGTTGTCGCCCATGGTCAGGACGGCGGTCGGCCACCGTTTGGTGCTGTCGAAGCGGACCAGACTATCGACGAGCCTTCCCGTAGCGACCGCGCCTTCGGTCCCGCACACGGCAATGTCTCCTGCGGCAACCACGACGGGACCGGCGATCTCCAGCTCTTTCTCAGGCCCGTCGGCCGGATCCGGGGTGGGATTGTTGTCGCCAGTGCAGGCGATGACGAATGCGAGCGATAGCAGGCCCCCGCGGCCGATCAGAACGCAAACCCGAAGTTGCCCAGAATCCGCGCGTGACTCTGGTTGGTGAGCATCACGCTGTAATTGACACGTGAGTTCAGGAACCCGAACCAGAATCCGGCGCCCGTCGCCGTGTGCCAGCCGCCTGGCGAGTCACCGTTCACGTAAACCCGCCCCGCGTCGACGAATCCGAGCGTGCCGAAATTGACAGGCACGATGAGCGGAAACTCGCCGAGTGGATAACGCAGCTCGGTCGTGCCGTAGAGCGAAGCGTCACCCGCCCAGCGCTGCTTGTACTCCACCCGGAATGCCTCGCTGCCACCGAGGAATGCCGCGTCGAAGTACGGAAAATCTCCCCACAGTTTTTTTCCGCCGGCCCGCAAAGCCAGCACCGGCTTCTTAGGCAGTGGCAAGGTGAAGTAGCCGGCCGTCCACGCGTCGAGCGACTCGTAGGTCGACACAACATCCATCATCGCCGGGTAGACGCTGCCGATCGCGCTGACGACGAAGCGCGGCTTCATCGTGTCCGGCATTGGCTTGCTGTCCAAGCGCCCGCGGAACTGCAGACCGGCCTGGCCGAATTTTGAGAACCCGTACGGGTGCTGCTGCGCGATGAATCGGTTTGCCACGCTGTCAGTCGACGCATATCGCACGATCGGTCCGAGCGAGATATCGCTTCGCTCATTCAGAGCGAGGCCGATCGCCGGGCGGAACGCCCACTGCGTCACGTGTACGTCGTAGAAATCGCCCTGAAGATCTGCGACATCGTTTCCGAATCCGTGAAAGTCCACGATCTCGAGTTGCGAGACACCGGCACCGATCGGGACATGCACGTCCGATTCTTCGAAGCGCTTGTCGAATGCCGTTCGCGCGCGCCAGCGATTGCTGCTGACGGAATACGAGAGATCCCCCTCTGTCGCGGTGGAGTAAGGATATTTGCGAAAGCCGTAGGTGTAACGTGTCGCGCCTACTTCCGGAAAGACGCCAAG
>DATBXT010000273.1:0-2634 GCA_036514115.1 Gemmatimonadaceae bacterium | reverse complement strand
CGTCGTCTCGAGGGTGTCGGATTTCGCTCCGACCCGAACATGAAGAACATTCAGATTTTAAAGGGCGCCAGCGGCTTTGCCCGAGGCGTTTCTACCCAGCCAACCGTCTTGCCGGCACCGGGCAACGGTCCGATCGTTCTGCCTGCCCCCAGCAGCACGCCGAAGCGCTGACGCATGCGACGCCTTTCGTGTTCGTTTTTTCTGTTAGCGGCCTTCGCGTCTGCGGGCGCTCAGGACATACCGCGCAGCTGCGATCTGGAGTTGCCCACTGGCACTGGTACAAGGGCGAACGTCATTACGGACCCTGCAACGAACAAACGCACTATCTATCTCGGTCAGGGCGTCGTGGCGCATTGCATCGGCCAGGGGAACACGCTCACAGCTGACAGCGCTGAGTACTACGAGACCGAAGGCCGGCTCTATCTGGTTGGCAACGTCCACTATACCGAGCCGAGAGCGACGGTGACCTCCCGCACCATGACGTACTATCAGGGAGATAACCACCTTCACGCCGAAGGCGATGTCGTCGGTGTGCTGTCCAACGGCAGCGTGCTGCACGGTCCGGTTGCAGATTACTACCGGAGTACCCAGGAGCGTCCGCTGGCGAAGGTCTTCGCTCCCGGGCGCCCGCGAGTGTCGCTTGTCCAGAAGGACACGACCGGTCGCGGCCGCGCACCCGACACTGCCAACATCGTCGCCAACCAGATCAACATGGTGGGCGACAGCCTCGTCTACGCTTCCGGGCGCGTCGAGATAACCAGGCCGGACCTCCTCGCCACGGGCGACTCGGCGTTCATGGACAGCGGGACCGATTTCGCGCGCCTCATGCGCGAGCCCGCGGTCCACGGGAAGGGGTCGCGAGCGTTCACGCTCACTGGCGGTGTCATCGACGTGTATTCCCACAACCGTCAGGTCGAGCGCGTGGTCGCGACCCCGAAAGGGCACGCGCTCAGTCAGGATCTCGAGCTCGTCGCCGACTCCATCGACTTACGTGTTCAAAACAACGTACTGCAGCGCGCAATCTCGTGGGGTCCAACCAAGGCCCACGCGGTTTCGCCGGAGCGCGAGATCATCGCTGACTCGATAGATGCCATCATGCCCGGTCAGCGCATACGTGAGGTCCGCGCATTGCGTAACGCGTACGCCGAAAGCAACCCCGATTCTGGCGTGGTCTCGACGCAGAGAGACTGGATGCGTGGAGATACAATCGTTGCTCACTTTGACTCGATTCCCGCCGGTGACACCACCACAAAACCCAGGGTCAGGGAGATCGTCGCCGAGGGAAATGCGAGATCCTTCTACCAGATGAAGAGCTCCAGGGGACCCGCCGACAGGCCCACGGTGAACTACGTGCGCGGGCGAATTATCGACATTCTTTTCGAGGACAGGAAAGTCGCCACGGTCACTGTTACGGACAAAGCGACGGGCGTGATCATCGAGCCGGCAACCGCGTCGACGGCCACCACGCCGGGGACCACACCGCCTGCGACAACCGGCACGAAAGCGCCGGGTACGCCGGCGCCGCGGAAACCCGTCCCAACCCGACCGTGAGCAACGGCGACGGCCTGCCCGAGAGCGTCCGCGCACTCGTCGACGTGCACCGTCAGCGCGAGCCTCTCGACGGGTTCGCCATACATGCCATCGTGCGCGCAGCCGATGACGGTGGCGTCGCCAGGGTTCGCGACGTAGCCGCCAACTATCGCGACGATTACCTCCGGGCGCTTCGCGTCAAAGGGGTGGATGTCGGCCGGGAGGCCGGGCGTTTGGGACAGGACGAAGTCGTCGGCTATTTGGCGACGTCGATTTTTCCGCGTCTGGCCGAGAGTGGCGTGATTCTTCCTTTAGAGAGCGACCTCGAAAGGGACGGAGCCGTGGTTCGCATGGCTCCGACGCTATGGCGGGATATAGCCCCCCACCGCGCCGAATTCGCCGAAAGCATGCGCGAAACGGGTGAGCATTCCCGTTTGACGCTGGCTACGCCAACCGGCCAGACGTTGGTCGGTGGCAGCGTGCTCGAAGCCGAAAGGCTGACAAAGATCTACCGTGGTCGAAAGGTTGTGAACGATGTTGCCGTTCAACTGCGGCAGGGTGAGATAGTCGGGCTGCTTGGGCCGAACGGGGCGGGGAAGACAACGACGTTTTACATGATTGTCGGACTGATCCAGCCCCTTTCCGGTCGGATCGTTCTGGACAGCGAGGACATTACGAAGCTGCCGATGTACGAGAGAGCACGTCGCGGGATCGGTTATCTTTCACAGGAGCCATCGATATTCAGGAAGCTTTCCGTCGAAGACAACATCCTCGCGATCCTCGAGACGTTGCCTCTCTCGACCGAAGAGAGATCCGCGCGGCTCGAGCGCTTGCTCGACGAGCTGAGTATCAAGAGACTCCGGAAGAGCAAGGCGTACGCGCTGTCCGGCGGAGAGCGACGCCGGCTGGAGATCACGCGGGCACTCGTTACCGATCCGAAATTCATGATGCTCGATGAGCCTTTCGCCGGTGTCGATCCGATCGCGGTTCATGACATTCAAACGATCGTCGCTGGTCTGCGCCATCGAGGCATTGGGGTCCTTATCAGCGACCACAACGTGGAGCAAACACTCGACATTGTAGATCGCGCTTACATTATGTTCG